>DASPMP010000349.1:0-11846 GCA_035626995.1 Gemmatimonadaceae bacterium | reverse complement strand
CACCGGCACGACCAGCACTCCGCGCTCGTTGAATTATCAGATCGCGAACCGGAGCCGCCGAGCGGAAGACGGTGATGCGACGGCGACCGCGGTTGGCGTCGTGGCCCGCGCGTACATCTCGAGCAACTCAACGCTCGAGCCAACGGAGGACTTCCTCCTCGGGTCCGCGAGCCTCGGCACCATGCTGCCGGACGGCACACCACAGCCTGTCGGGCATACCGGATTCGAGCTGCCGTTCGAAGGCCCAGTCTATCTCATCGTCACGGTCGAGCAGACGGGCGGCCTCGCGGAAGTCTCCATGGCCAACAACACGTATGTCCTGAACCTGAATCCGCCAGTGCAAGATGGCGATGGGTCAGACCAGTCGCACACGTTCAACACGGGAACGAGCTACAGCTGCAATGCGATGTCCCTGGTGCAGAGCTTTACCCCCTCAGAGTTGAGTCTCGGAAGAGTGGACCTGCTGCTGCGGGCGGGTGGGTCGATGCCGACCGGCGGATATTCGTCGGTCATCAACATTCGCTCGGGCTCGCCCGGCGGCGACGTCATCGGTACTTCCACTGCAAGCGTGCCCTTCGCGACCACCGGCACTGAGATATGGGTGCAGTACATGTTCCCCAATCCCGTCGCGACAACGCCGGAAACGCTCTACTACATCGAGTGGGTCAGTCCCGAGGCGGCGACCCTGAGCTGGATGGGGTCATCGACCGACACGTACGCGGCCGGTCAGGCATTCGGTTGTGCGAACGTTGTTCCTCTGGATTACGACTACAACTTCAAGACCTTCCCACCCGCACCGATCCAGTAAAAGGCTGGTCAAACATCAAGGGAGGTTGCCGGAACAACGGCAGCCTCCCTTTCGTACTTAGGACGTGTTCGCACTCGCACTCCTTCTCCAGCTCCAGGTCGCCGACCCGAACTACGCCAGCCACGCGCTTCGTGAGTTCGTGGCACGCGCATCCGTCGAGAATCGGGCACCACCACCGGCGCTGACTGGGTACAACGTGGCCGTCGAGAGCGAGCTCGCATTCATCCTGCGCGACTCCCTCGGACGCGAGATTGTCGGACAAGTCGAGCAGCTCGCCGCTCGCGCCGAATGGCGCCGCGACGGCGAATACAATCTCCACGTCATCGGGTTTCGCTCGCAGAGCCTCGGCTCCCCCTACTCTGCCCTTTCCTTCACGCGGATGCTGACGGTTCCGACGCTCTACGGCGACCGCCTGGTCGTTGGCGTCAATGACGGGCTTCCGCGCACGCGCGGTGACACTCTCTCCGCGCGCCGCTCGGCCGCGCGTGACTCCGCCGCGGGACGCGAGCGATTTCGCGCCATCCATCCGCTCGCGGTCGACCGTGATCGCTACTACGACTTCGCCGGCGGCGATACCGTCGCCACCATCTACGTGCGCGATCGCGCCGTGCGCGTACTGCGTGTCATCGTCACTCCGCGCCATCGGCCCGACGCCAACTTCATCGGGTTCCGTGGTGAGCTCGACTTCGACGCCGATCGCGCCCAGCTGGTGCGCATGCGGGGCCGTCTCGAGAGCGTGACACCGAACTCGAACCCGCTGCTCGCGCGCGCCACAGGCGCAGTTGCGATCGTGTACATGGAGCTGGAGAACGCGGAGATCGACGGGCGCTACTGGCTTCCCGCCTTCCAGCGCTCCGAGTTCCAGGCGCAGATGGGGCTCCTCGGCGACGTACGCCCCATTTATCGCGTCGTCTCCCGATTTCACGATTACCGGACGCAGGAGGATCCGGCGCTGCAGACGACGGCGACCGACTCGATGGCCCGGACGCGCGCGACACTCACCTTTGCGAGTCGCGACAGCGTGAGTGGGTTCGGCGGCTGGCGCGACAACCTTGGCATCGCCAGCGGCCGAGTCTCGAGCGACGACTTCGACGAATACGCGCCGGATGTCTGGCGCCCCACGGGCCAGCCCATCGTGAGCTGGTGGCCGCGCGCGCTCGAGGACATCGCGCGCTACAACCGCGTCGAGGGGATGTTTACCGGCGTCGCAACCGTCGTTCGTTTTCGGGACGCGATGCCGGGACTCACAGCACGGGCGTCGCTCGGCATCGGCTGGGAATCGCAGAGCATTCGTGGCGGCCTTTCCGCGTCGCTCGCCCGAGGGAGCTGGATACACGGCGCGCGGGCCGAGCGCACGCTCGCCAATACCGCGGACTTCCCGCTGATTCTCGAATCGGGACTGTCCATCGGCCCATTGTTCGGCGGTATTGACGACAACGATTATGTCGACCGCTGGACCGCGGCGCTGGGCACCACGCGGATCTTCCGGAGCGTCGACCGTGCATTGCTGACCGTGGAAGCGGCAGCGGTCGAGGACCGGCCGGAGATCGCGCGCCTGAAGAACGGTGTCTTCGGCAGTGCGCCATTCCGCGCGAACCGGAATGGCCTTGGCGGCACATACCTGCGGGGACGCGCGCAGCTGGAGTGGCATCCACGCGTGACAGGGGAGTCGCTCTCGCCAGGGCTTGGCGCGCGTATTCTTGCCGAGGCGGCTGCCGGCGAACTCGATTGGCGACGTGTCGAGGTGCGGCTGGCGGCGCGTCAGTACTGGCACGGCATCGTCTTCGCTTCGCGAATCGACGGAGGCGCCGTGTTTGGCGACGTCCTCCCGCCGCAGATGCTGTACGAGATCGGCGGCGCGCGCGACCTCCCGTCGTACGAGTACAAGGAGTTCGGCGGCGACCGCGCCGCCGTGGGACGGGGACTCGCCGCGTACTACTTCCCCTTCCTGCGAGCGCCGTTGCGGGTTGGTCGACTCATCCTTCCGGGCATCAGCCCCGGTATCGGTGCTGGGATTCAGGGCGGCTGGACGGACGCGAGCAGCGACGCTGCGCGCATCGCCCTGCTCGGCCTTGGAGGCGATGGGATAACTCCCCTGTCGCGACCGACCGAGCGCATTCGCGCAACCGCGGATCTCCGGGTGACGCTGCTGTCCGGCGCGATCGGATTCGGGATTGCGCGGCCGGTCGACCGGCCGGGCGAGTGGACGCCGTTCTTCCTCTGGGGAGCGAGCTTCTAGCTATCGCGCGGCTCGCTGGTCTGGCATTATTGCGCGCATGACGCGCTCATTCCTCGCGGCTCTTGCCGCTCTTGCTGTCTCCTGCACCGCGCCGCGCACCACTGCCGAACCGGCGATGCGCGATTCGTACGACGTCGTCATCGCCAACGGCAGGATCATCGACGGCACCGGCAACTCGTGGTTCTATGGCGATCTCGGTATATCAGGCGACCGGATCACCTACGTCGGTCCTGCGGGATCCCTGAACGCCACGCGCACGAATACTCGCGTCGACGCGCGCGGCCTCGCCGTCGCGCCGGGCTTCATCGACATCCAGAGTCATTCCTGGGATCCCCTGCTCTGGCGTGACGGGCGCGTCATCGGAAAGGCAACGCAGGGCGTCACCACCGAGATCCTCGGCGAAGCGACAACACCGGCACCACTCAACGACAACCTGCTGGCGCTGCTCGACCTGCCGGACACCCTGCCGCGGCTCGTCGCCCTGCACGAGACATTTCGCGGACCGCGCGGATTCGGTGCATGGCTGGACGCGATGGGCCGGCATCCGAATTCGGTGAACGTCGGATCGTATCTTGGCGCGACGACGGTCCGCGCCTACGCGATGGGTCAGCGGCAGGGCGAGCCGACGGCGGCGGAGCTGGACACCATGCGCGCGGTCGTGCGACATGCCATGGAGGATGGCGCGCTCGGTATTTCTACCGCACTCATCTACCCGCCCGGCAGCTATGCGGTTACGCGTGAGCTGGTAGAGATGGCGAAGGCCATGTCGCCGTACCACGGCGCGTACATCACACACATGCGCAATGAGGACGATTCGCTCTTCGAAGCCATGGACGAAGCCTTCCGCATTGCGCGCGAGGGAGGCGTCACGCTCGACATCTACCATCTCAAGGCCGCGGGGCGCAGCAACTGGTCAAAGGCCGAGGGAATGGTTCGGAAGATCGACTCCGCCCGCGCGTCGGGGCTCGATGTCGCGGCGACGATGTATCCCTATGCCGCTTCGGGCAACGGTCTTTCTTCCTGCTTCCCGGGCTGGGTGTCCGAGGGCGGAAAATTGCTCGCCAACCTGCGCGATCCAGCCACGCGCGCGCGCGTCGTGGACGAGATGAAGCGCCTCGGCACCTGCGATCCGTCGCAGTCCAGCCACGCCGTCATCGGGTTCAGGACGCCCGAGCTGAAGAAGTACGAAGGGTGGCGGATCGACGCCATCATGAAGGACATGAACAAGCCTTCATATGATTTGGTGATCGACCTGACGCTTGCGGAAAATGATCGGCTCGGGAAGATCAACTTCAGCATGAGCGAGGAGAACGTCGCAATGCAGCTGAAGCGTCCATGGGTCGTGATCGGGAGCGACGCCGGCGGACACAACCCGGACAGCGCGACTTCGCTCACCCATCCGCGCGCATATGGCTCCTACCCCAGGGTGCTCGGCAAGTATGTCAGGCAGGACTCCCTGTTTCCGCTCGAGGAGGCGGTCCGCAAGATGACCGGGGCGACCGCCGCGCGACTCAAGCTTCGCGACCGCGGCCTGCTGCGCGAAGGGATGTACGCCGACGTCGTGGTGTTCGATCCCGCCACGATCATTGACCGCGCAACCTTCGAGCGGCCGCACCAGCTGTCGGAGGGAGTGCGACATGTTTTCGTCAACGGCGTCGCCGTCGTTCGCGACGGCACGCACACGAACGCGACACCGGGGCGGGTAGTACGAGGCGTCGGTTATCGCCGGTGATGCCGTCGGCTAGCGGGCGTCCCTGATCAGGCGGGCCAGCCGTCCGCGTTTCCCGTCGATCCCCCGGGCCGGCTTCAGGCCGAGCAGTTCCGTGAGCCATGGGTAGACGTCGATGTTCTCGAAGGCACCGATTTCCCTTCCCGCCGGAATGTTCGGGCCGCGTGCGACGAACAACGCTGCCATCATCGGCGACGCGCGTGGGTCCCAACCGTGGTTCGATGAGCCTTCTCGCGGCGGGCGGGGCGTCGTGCCGACCTGGTAGTGGTCCTCCATGATGACAACGATGTCACCGGCGCGCGGATCCCTGCGGTAATGCAGGTGCGCCGGCACCTCCTCGCGGAGGTACGCCCGCCCATGCTTCATCCGGCGATTGATGGAATCACGCAGGACGATGGCCTGCGGGCGTCCCCCTTCGACATGAAGGTTTGCATTCGTTCCGGCATCCGGCATTCGGACGCCACGCATGTCGATGATCGTGTCGAGCCCGGCATACCATCGTGGGCCGGTCTCGGACATCCCGTGATCGGAGACCAGGACGAAGTACACGCGATCGCGGATGGGTAAGCGGTCCACGCCATCCAGCAGCCGGCCGAGGGCGGAATCCACGCGGGCAGCCGCGGAATCGAGTTGTGGAGAAAGCGGGCCATGCTCATGCGCGGCGCCATCCGTGTCGCTGAAATACATCGTGATCATGTGCGGGCGACGTCCGGCGGGTAGCGCCAGCCAGGAGAGCACCGAGTCGACCCGCGCGAAATTTTGTACGCGCCAATCGTAGGTTTTCGTGAACGTTGGCGTGACGCCGGCAATCGCCGCTTCGGACGCGACCCAGAAATACGATGCCGCCACCATTCCCTGCTTTTCGGCTGTAACCCAGATCGGCTCACCACGATACCAGCTCCCGTCGACCACTGTCGTGGTGTCACTCATGCTGTACCGTGCAGCGCGCTGCGGATCCCAGAAATGGTTGGAGACCACGCCATGGTTCTCGGCGTAGAGCCCCGTCACGATGCTGTAATGGTTCGGGAAGGTCTTCGAGGGG
Organism: Gemmatimonadaceae bacterium; assembly: GCA_035626995.1. Lineage (GTDB taxonomy): Bacteria > Gemmatimonadota > Gemmatimonadetes > Gemmatimonadales > Gemmatimonadaceae > DASPMP01. The sequence continues at coordinate 6,028 of DASPMP010000349.1, read as the reverse complement.
AACACCGGAATCATTCCGGTGGAGCGCACGCCGTTGCGCCACACCCGCTCGAAGTTCGGCAGGTTGAGTCGCTGCAGGTATTCCGGGCGGAACCCGTCGAACGAGATCAGGATGACGTATGGCTTGCCCTGATGGCGCGGAGCGTTCTGCCCGAATTGGGCTAGAGCGCCCGCGACGGGGGTAGCGAAAATGGCCAGCAGGAGGAGCCAGCGAAGCATGGATGAAAGTTACGCCGCGCGACATTGATGGACACCAAAACGCGTTTTTTGCCGTACCTTTGGGAATGACCAACCCCGCCGTCGACACCCTGTTCCTCTCCTTCCAGGAAGCGCTGGCGGGCCGGTACTCGCTCGAGCGGGAGCTCGGCCGAGGGGGCATGGGCATCGTCTACCTCGCGCGCGAGGTGCGGCTGGACCGGCCGGTTGCGATCAAGCTGCTGCCGCCGGAGTTCGCCGCCAACGAGAAATTACGCGAACGCTTCCTGCGCGAAGCGCGCACGGCGGCGCGGTTGTCGCATCCGTACATCGTGCCCATCCATGCCGTCGACGAGGTGGGCGCGTTCGTCTTCTACGTGATGTCGTTTGTCGACGGCGAGACGGTGATGGACCGGGTGCGGCGCGACGGACCGATGCGTCCGGCAGACGTGTCGCGCGTGATGCGCGAGGTGGCGTGGGCGCTTGCCTATGCGCATGCGCAGGGCGTGGTGCATCGGGACATCAAGCCGGCCAACATCATGCTCGAGCGTGGCACCGAGCGCGCCATGGTCATGGACTTCGGGATCGCGCGGCTGGCCAACGCGAGCGGCGAAACGGGTGTGGGGGAAGTGATGGGGACGCCGGAGTACATGAGCCCCGAGCAAGCGTGTGGCGAGTCGGTGGATGGACGGAGCGATCTCTACTCGCTCGGGATCGTTGGCTATTTCATGCTGTCGGGTCGCCTTCCCTTTACCGGTGAGCCGCGGGCGCTGCTTGCGATGCAGGTGACGCAGCCGGCGTCACCCGTGGCGACTGTCGCGCGCGGTGCGCCGCGCAACCTTGCCGTCGCCATCGATCAATGCCTTGCCAAAGATCCCGCGCAGCGGTTTGCGACAGGTGAGGCGTTGGCCGACGCGCTGGCGCAGAATCTCGAGAAGAAGACGGACATCCCGGTACCGCTGCGGGTGTTCCTGGATCGCCGCAGGAACATGATCATGGTCATTCCGGTGGCCATGGGGCTGCCACTGGTGGCCGGCACTGTTGCCCGCCTCGCGGTCGCGAGTGAAGCCACAGCAACCGTTGCTGCGCTGTTGTCCGCCGGCGTAATCCTCGCCGCGCCGATCTCCATTCTCGTGTATCGCCTGCGCCAGGTCATGCGCCTCGGGTATGGACCGGAAGACATCGCGACAGCGGTGCGCGCGCTGCAGGAACGAAAGCGCGAAGAATTCCTGTATGAGTTCGGACCGACCCCCAGCACGAGGGAGCGTCTCATGCTCGCGGTGAGCGTGGGCGGGTTCGCTGTTGCCCTCGGCGCTGTCATTTTCGCCGCGCTGCCTTCGTCCATCACTGGCGGCGCGGGCGGTGGCGCTGCGGCCCTCGGCGTGACGTCGGGGTATGCGGCTGTCATCTCCTCGATCATCGGGTCGCGCTGGCGCGCCCTGCGCAAGGGCTCGGAGCCTCGGCTCGCGCGCTTCTGGAAAGGTCGCGTCGGCCGGTTGCTGGGGCGGATCGCAGGGCATCGGCTCGAGCGGCCGGCGCTCGTCGCCGACCGGCCGACGGAGCTAGGCATCGCCATGTCCGCGGAGGCCCTCTATTCGAGCCTCGGCAAGGACCAACGGAAACTCCTGGGCGATGTGCCGGCGGTGCTGAAGGGGCTCGAGGCCCATGCACGGGCAATGCGCGCCCGGATCACCGAGCTCGATGCATCGATGGGAGAGGCACAGCGGAGCCCTGCCCGGGCGTCCACGACGGAGCTGCAGGACAAGTTGCTCGGGGACTTGCGGGCGGCTCGAGCCGCTGCCGAGCAACGGCTGTCGGATGTCGTCACCGCACTCGAAACGCTCCGGCTGGACCTCCTTCGGCTGCAGGCGGGGGCGGGGAGCACCGAAAGCGTGACACAGGACCTTTCCGCGGCGCGCGCGCTCGGTGAGGACGTGGATCGGCTGCTCGAGGGCCAGCAGGAAGTCTCCAGGCTGCTGACGGCGCCGAAGTCAATGAACGTGGTCAGTTAACGTCGTCAGCGAACGTCGTTCACAAACCTCGTAACACCTTCCGCAATGGCTCGTACCAGCAGGCGCCGACCCTCGTCGCTCTTTACAAACGCCGCATCGCGCGCGTTCGACAGCGTCGCCATCTCGATCAACACCGCCGGAAGCTTCGAGTAGATGGAACCCGTGAGCGCACCCTGGCGCGAACCGACGAGCGTGCGGGAATCGCCGCGCACGCCGCCGTCCTTGAGATGCCCCGCGAGCACCGGCGCCATACCCCGGTGCACGGCGTCAGCGGCCTCGCGACTGCGCGCGATCACCTCCGCTGTCGGTCCCGTGTCGCCATTCACCGTCCCCTGCCGATCCGGGTAGTACAGCGCAAAACCGGAATCGCGGCTCGCATCGAGGTGCAACCGGATCATCACCGCCGCCCGGGCGCGATTGCCAATCTCCGCGCGCTCGCGGTTGGTGACGAGTTGGCTCTCGCTGTCCTTTGTCAGGACGACATCATAGCCGCGCCTGCGCAGCTCGTCGCGCAGCGCGAGCGCGGTCACCCATGCGATGTGTACTTCCGTCGTGCCATACTGCACGACATTTCCCGCGGCCGTTTCCGACGGGTGACCAGGATCGATTGCGATGACCGTTCGTGCGCCGCCGAGTCGAAGGGGGCCGCATGCGGCCAGCACGAGCAGCGCGAGTGACGCGAGACGTTTGAGCATCGGTTCCAAGGTAAGCACATTGTGAGTTCAGGGCTCCCTCGTCGGACAGAACACGCCGGTCAGAACACCGCGTGGTGAGCCCTGAGTGGATGAGGACCTCCGAGTGTTCTGTAGCCAGAGCCTGAGTTTTCAGATAGTTGTAGAGTTCTCGAGTTCTCTACAACTATCTCCACGCTGAATTCTGGGAACAGAGAACTTGGAGGTCCTGGCAACTCATCGCTCCATTTCTCGTCCGTCACAACACTGCTCCTCCCTCCCCTGGCATCTGTGCTCATGAGACTTCTCCTGCTCGGCGCTGCCGCATTGGCCGCGTGTTCTTCGCCGGCAATACAATCGACGCCGGTCATCGCGACGCTGCCCCTGCCCTTCGTCGCAGACACCCAACGTGCCGAGCGTGTGTCGGACGGGGTGACGCGCCAGTTCATCTACTCGGCGTCGGGGCCATGGGCGATCAATGTGCTGGAGGTCGATCGAAGGAGTTGCTATTCGGCGGTCGCCGTGAAGGGATTTCCCAACTCGATCGGCCGCAGAAAGACATCGGATCTGCTCGCGGAGCTCGACTCTTCCGGCACCGTAGTCGGTGGCGTGAACGCCGACTTCTTCGCCCCCAATGGCCGCCCAACGAACGCGCACATCTCTCGGGGCCGAGTAATCACTGGACCGGCAAGACAGCGGCCGGTGCTTGCGTTCGACTCCGCCGGTGTGGCACACATCGATCGTTTCCAGGTTGCATGGGCAGGGCTCGACCACCCGTTTCCGGCCGGTTGGAATCGCCCGCTCCCGAATTCAATCGTGCTGTTTGATCCCAATTGGGGTCCAGTCACCGACTCGATGTCTGGCACCATTGAAGTGGTGGTCGAAGGCCGGAGGGACAGCCTGAAAATGATCTCCTTTGATACGCTGCGATCGGGCGTACCCATTCCGTCGAATGGGGGCGTCCTCGTGGTACATGGCCAGTTCTACGACTTCGGGCTTCGACTTAAGGACAAGCCCACCATGAGGCTCGACATGCCGCTGGAAATCAGGCCGTTCCATCCGATGGAGGCCGTGGGTGGACGGCCCGTACTCGTGAAGGACAGCACCATCGTGTCTGAAGTGGATACAGAAGGTGCTGCGGGTTTCGCAACCAGTCGTCACCCACGCACCGCCGTCGGTATTGCGTCGAATGGCAACCGGCTGCTCCTCGTTACCGTGGACGGCAGGCAGAAGCCGTACAGCGACGGTATGACCCTGCGCGAGCTCGGCAATCTCATGCGCGCGCTTGGCGCCCGCGACGCGATCAATCTGGACGGCGGGGGCTCCACGACTCTGGTGTACAAGGATCCGCGCACCAAGCGACTCACCGTCGCGAATCGACCATCGGATCCTACCGGCGAACGCGCCGTCGGGAATGCGCTCGGCATCGTGAAAGACTGCAGCCGTTAGGCCGGTTCTCTACACCTGTCTCCACGCTGAATTCTGAGAAACAGAGAACCTGGAGGTCCTGACACTCGTCGCTCCAGGTCTCGTCGTCAGAAAGTCGACACGCTTCCTCCCTACCCCTCCTGCGAGTATCTCTCGCCATGACCAAACGCCGCGATTTCCTCAAGACGTCAGCCGTCGCCGCCGGTGCCATCGCCGCTGCGCGACTGCTCACCCCCGCCGAAGCGCTCGCTGCCCGCTTCGAGGCCCTCCAGGTCAGCGACATCGAGCAGCTGCTCCTCCAGGCCATCGACCAGCTCAAGGCCGCTGGTGCCACCTTTGCCGACGCACGCATCGGACGTTACTCGCGCCAGAATGTCAACACGCGCGAGCAGCAGATCACCAACGTCAGCGATACATCCACCATCGGAATCGGGGTTCGTGCGCTGGTTCGCGGAACGTGGGGATTCGCCGGCACCCGCATGCTGACCTCCGACGGTGTCACCGCGGCAGTCCGTGAAGCAGTCGCGATCGCCCGCGCGAATCGCCTGCCGGGAGTGGAACCGGTGGTTCTGGCGCCGGGCGAGAACCATGGCCGCAAGACGTGGAAGAGCGCGTACATCACCGACCCGTGGGACATTCCCCTCGAGCAGAAGGCAGATCTCCTGCTCCGCGCCAACGCCGAGGCCCTCAAGGTGCCGAACGTCCGCTTCGTGCAGAGCGGGATGTCATTCGTGAAGGAGGAGAAGCACTACGCCAACACCGATGGCTCGATCATCTCGCAAACCATCATTCGCAGCGACCTGCCGTTCAACGCTACCGCCGTGGCGAGCGACAACTCCGACTTCCAGTCGCGCAGCAACGCGGTCCAGCCCATCGGTCGCGGCTACGAGTACATCCTGGAACAGGATGTCCTGAACAATTGTCGCCTCTGGGCAGAACAGGCCGCGGAGAAGCTGAAGGCCCGCCCGGTGGAGCCGGGCCAGTACGACATGATCCTGCACCCGTCCAACCTCTTCCTCACCATCCACGAATCGCTCGGCCATTCCACGGAGCTGGATCGTGTGCTCGGCCACGAGGCCAACATGGCGGGAACGAGTTTCATGTCGCCGCCGCGTGAGCGCCTGGGCAAGTTCCGCCTCGGCCCCGAGTTCATGAACGTCCAGGGCGACCGCTCCCAGGAAGGCGGGTGCGCCACGATCGGCTACGATGACGACGGTATCCGCCCTGACGTTTACCCCATCGTGAAGGATGGGATCTTCGTGGACTACCAGACGACGCGCGAGCTCGCGCCGTCGCTGGACTGGTGGTACAAGCAGCAGGGCAAACCGACACGATCGCATGGCAATTGCCACGCGGACAGCTGGAGCAGCGTCCAGTTCCAGCGGATGCCCAACGTGTCGCTGATGCCCGGCGAGAAGGATCTCACACTCGACGACATCGTCGCCGCGACGGACAAGGGGATCGTGATGTACAGCCGCGGCACATACTCCATCGACCAGCAGCGGTACAATGGCCAGTTCGGCGCGCAACTCTGCTACGAGGTGCGTGGCGGCAAGATCGTCGGCCAGCTGCGCGACGTCGCGTACGTCATGCGAACGCCGGATTTCTGGAACGCGATGGACATGGTTGGCGGCAAGCGCGCGTACGGTCATGGTGCGACGTTCAGTGACGGCAAGGGTGAACCCGGCCAGGTCTCGGCCGTATCCCACTTCTGCCCTCCGGC
>DASPMP010000348.1:0-4902 GCA_035626995.1 Gemmatimonadaceae bacterium | reverse complement strand
GCTGGGAATCGACATCGTCGCGAGCGCGCCCTTGCTACAGGGTCAGCTCACCAAGGGGCTGCCCGCTCAGGTGCTCGAGCTCTTCGGCGAAAACGACGCGGAAGCCGCCATCAACTTCGTCCGATCCGTGCCGAGGGTCGTGTCGGTGGCCGTGGGGATGAAGTCGGACGAGCACGTCATTGAGAACCTTTCGGCCCTACACCAGCGGTAGCACACCCTCGTCAACTGCCTGCTACAGAACGAGTTGCCGTACGCTCATTCTGGGAGGCGGTGGCACAGGCCGGACGGGCGAAAGTGATGCGTCGCGAGCCCTTTACGCGTCTATGGAGTGCGGCTGCTCCCCCGGCTCGAGCTGGCGGGGACAGCCCATTGGCCCAGTGCCTTTCTCCCCTCCGACAGATGACCATCCAGAAAACACGCCGCGGCTTCACGCTGGTCGAGACAGTGGTGACCGTTGGCATCATCGCCGCACTTGCCGCGGTGGTATATCCCACGGTCGTGAAGCAGTTCGACGCCGCCGATCCGGCCCGGATGGCGGAGGACCTGGGGAACATCCGAACGGGTCTGGAGGCATTCGCGGTGAACGTGCGCCCGCAGCTCGCGGGTGATATCGAAGACCTGATCAACCGGCCGATCGTGACCGCGGGAACCCTGGACTCCACGTCGACTGGTGCAGTTTATTCCGCGACGGAGACAGCAGCCTGGCTTGGACCATACGTCGCATTGTCGGCGCTTCCCGGGATGTCACAGACGGATACCGTCGCCGTGACCGGGTTTAATGCGCGAGTAATGAACCGCCTGAACAACTACGACGTTACCGCCGCCGCGTTCGTTGGGGGGGACACCGTTCCGTTCGGAGATGTCACCGCGGATTTCGTTGCCGTGCGCATTGTCGGGTTGAGCGGCTCGGGCTTCAACGCGGCGAACCTTCTCATTGATGGTCCGACGGAAGCTGACGCGACGACGCGCCGTTCATCCGGACGCCTGCGCTGTCCAGCGGCGGTGTACACGGACAATGCTCCGTGCCTGAACGCGTACTTCCTCGCGGTGCCGACGCGCTAGCATGACCGGGCAGGCGCGACGACCGCGCTGGGCGGGATTTGCGCTCGTCGAAGTCATTGTCGCGCTGGCGGTGCTGCTGATCCTGGCGGCAGTCGCGCTTCCGCAGATCGCGGGATACCTGGACCAGAAGCGCATCGAGCAGACCGCAGAGCAACTCGTCATCGTCCGGGACGCCTTGTTCAAGACGGGAACGGGCAGCATTGCGTTCCGCCAGGCCGTCAGCGCGAGCGCTGGTCGATTGAGCCAACTCACGATTCCCATCACGACCTCTGATCGTGACATTTGCGGCAACACGTACAACACCGGCGACATCAACCGATGGGATGACGCGGGGCCATACGTGAATTTCGTCATCGATGCGACGACAGGCATGGCAACGCCGATTGGTCTGGCGAATAACGCAATGGTGCGCTTCAACGATGGCGGTACGATCAAATCGCGTATCACGTGGACCAACGCCTCCCTGAGTGATGCGCAGGCGCTGGATCTCCATGTCGACGGGGTAGTGAACTACAACGCCGGGACCGTTCGGTGGACGCCTCAGAACGGAGTTAATGGAGTCGTAACAACGCTGTTTTACGACGTTGTCATCGACGGGACGTGCGCATGAGCGTTCGACGACAGGCCATGACGCTGATCGAGGTGCTTATCGCTCTGGCGATCCTGGCGATCATTGCTGCCGTCGTTGTCCCGACCACCGCCGGTCAATTGCGACAGGGGCACTCGACTGCGTTGGCTAATCAGCTCACGAACTTGCGCTCGGCCATCGCAAACTATCGCGAGAATGTGGGTGCCTACCCTATTTCGCTTACACAACTAACGACGCAACCTATCGCCGGCGATACCGACTCGTGTACCGCGAATCTGTCGAATGCGGAACTCAACGCATGGCGCGGACCCTATGTGAATCAGAACATCGTCGGGGCCATGCCCGTCGGAAACGCGGCGATCTCGACCGCACTCACGCGCACCACGATCAGTGGAGCCACGGGTGATCTCCAGATCGTCGCGATGGGTGTCGACAACGACATCGCGCTGGCGCTGGAGCAGCAGTTCGATGGCAACAACAACCTCAATACCGGCAACATTACGTGGACGACGGCAAACAACGGGACCTTGGTGCTCCACATCCCGATTCGCGGCTGTTGAGGCTGCTCGCACAAAACATCCGTTTCGGGACCTTTTGCCTGTCAGATCGTCACTTAGGCAACATCCCTCCCCTGAATTCGTGACTGTTCGTTTTCGGCGTAACGCTGTCCGTCGCGCCTTTACCTTGGCTGAAATCCTGGTCGCGCTTGCGCTGATGGCGCTGCTCGCGGCCGTATTGCTGCCCACGGTCGCCGGTCAAATCACCAAGGGTGACGCGGGACGAATCGTCCAGGATCTCGAAGCGGTGAGATCCGGGGCTGAGCAGTTCCTGACGGATATCCGTCGTTATCCCGGCCGCTATACCGACCTGTCGACGGCGATCACCACGGCACGGACCGACATTCTCGGGAACGCGTACAACGCCGGCATGGTGAGCAAATGGAAGGGCCCGTACGTCACCAAGGACACGCTGAATGCGAGCGTGGAAACGGGCTTCAGTGGCCGCATCACCAACAATTTCGCGCGATTCACGAATACGAATGCCGTGCAATACCTGACGATCGTCGTCACCGGCGTCGCAGGCACCGACTTCGACAAGGTGGACGAACAGGTCGATGGGCCGTCGGTCTCGCCCGCCGGCCGCACGACCGGCCTGTTACGGTGGAACAGCACGGGCGGGATCGATTCGCTGAAGTTCTTTGCGATGCCCATCCAGTAAATACGACGCTGCACACGACACCCAAATGTCCCGGAGATCCAGCATGTTTCGAAATCGCGCGAGCCGTTCTGGCTTCACGCTGCCAGAAGTTCTCGTCACGGTTGCCATCGTCGCCATCCTTGCGGCGGTTGTCGTTCCGACGGTCACGAACCAGATCGGGAAGGGCGACGATTCCAACCTGACGTCCAACGTCGCGAGCCTGCGTACCGGAATCACCGCATTCGTTTCAGACGTGCGGAAGTTCCCCAGCCGACTGCAGCACCTGATCACCCAGCCTGTCGCTGCGGACGATGACATCACGGGTGGTGATTACGGCGCGCTCGGGGTCGGCCGCTGGCGTGGGCCGTACCAGACCGGGAGTCTCCAGGCGGCGGGAGCCAATGCTACGGACAGTGTGCTGATCGGCCTTGCCTATGCGCTCGATTCACTCTCGGACACTTCCTTCACGGCTGCCGGCAATGGCTATATCGGTGTGACGCTCGGCGGCGTATCCAGCAATGCTGCGGCGATGCATATCGATTCGCTCATCGACGGCGGCACCGGGCAGAATGCCGGCAACCTCCGTTGGGCCGGCGTTGCGCCGGCGGTCACCGCCAACCGACTGACGCTGCTGCTGATGGGTCGCTAACGCAACACGATCCGCAAGTGAAAGGGCCGCGAGTCTGACTCGCGGCCCTTTGCTTATCGTGTGTCGGCGTGCTATCGGCTATCCGCTGTGCCGTCCCGTCGCTGTTCGAGTGCCTCCATCCGCTTCCTGACCAGTTCCACGTGGCCTGCCAGGCGGGCCGGCGCGTACCGGATGAAGGCCGCATATGAAGCGATGGCAGCCGCACGATCGCCGAGTCGCTCCTGCGCCTGCCCCATGGTGTAATGGGCTTCAGCGAGCGAAGGATTGCCCTGGAGCACAGGCAGGAGAAGTTCTCGCGCGGTGGCGGGGGAGCCGGCCAGGTATTGCTGGGCGAGTCCGACTCGCGCGCCCAGGTGCGTGGGATCGATCACAAGCGCCTGACGGAATGCCTCGATCGCTTCGGCGGCGCGGCCCTGTTCGCGCAGCACGGCACCGATGTTGTTCCACGCGCCGGCGTTGCGGGGTGACGCAGCTGTCGCGCGACGAAGCAGGTCGAGTGCGCGGTCGAAGTTCTTCTCCTCGCTGAGGATCACGCCAAGGTTGTTCAACGCATCACCGTCGCGGGGAGAGAGCGTGAGCACACGCTCATAGAGCGGCTTCGCCAGATCGAGCGCCCCGGCGCGGTGCGCGGCGACCGCTTCGCTGAACAAGCGCGCGGCGTCCGCGTTTCGTGGCGCTTCAACGGCAATGTCGAGCCTCCCCGAGCGATTGACCGGAGCGTTCGCTGGCGACTCGCGCGACGTCGTGACTGTGGGCGACATTGCGGGAGCGGCGGCGCGTGCGACGGTTTGTGGCCGGTCGATCGCGGGAGCTGAAGACGTGCGCGTCGTATTCGTCGGGACAGCGCCCGACCCCGCCACGCCGCGGACGGGAAGTGGCGTAACGCTACCGACGCGAGCGGCCTGCTGCACAATCGGCTTGCTCGCCGCAACGGAGTCCGCGAGCGCGTCATTGAGGATGGCGCTGGTCAACGGCGGCACAGCAGGCAATGCGGTTTCGTTCCTTGCCTGCGTCCACAGGACCGCGGATAACGCGATCACGCCGATCGCACCGCCGCCGATGAACAGATAAGACCGGGGAAGCTGACGCCTGGGTTGCGTCCGCAGCTTGATCAACACAGGCGCGAACGACTGGTCGGGGCTCTCCCGTCGGCGAGCTTTCTCGCGTTGCGCTGCCTTGAGCGCGTCGATGATGAGTGTCATGGCTGCGAATCGGGGAGCGCGGGTGGCAGGGCGGTGCCCGCAGGACGCACCGTAGAGGAATCGACGGCGCCGTTCGCGGCAAGTGCGGAATCGGCACGCGCGCGCTCCGCGAACCCGGAACAGCTCCGCATCATCGTAGCGTGGTCCGGGCCGAACGCCGTTGTCGCCGACGCAGCGACGGCGCCAGTAACGGCGCAGGCGCG
>DASPMP010000347.1:0-11195 GCA_035626995.1 Gemmatimonadaceae bacterium | reverse complement strand
CCACGCTCGTCACCACCGAAGGTTCGGCGCGACAGCACGGCCGAGGGATCGCGCAGGCGATCGCCGTGGGCGACATCGGTCGGCCTGACGATCACGCCGCGGGGCACGGCGAAATCCCGGGCGCGAAGAAGCAGGAATATCTCCCGGGGCTTCGATCTCCCGTTGCTGCCGATGCACAGGGTGACCTCGGCTCTCCCTCCGCCAGCGATCAGGGCATCAATCGCGGGTTGTATCGCCCGGATCACGTCACGGGGATGGCGAACCGTCGATGGGCGATGACCATCGATCTGGCCAAGTGCACGGGCTGCTCGGCGTGCGTGACGGCGTGTTACGCCGAGAACAACATCCCGACGGTTGGCGCCCCGTGGCAGAACGGTGTGGTATACGCCGAGAAGACGCCGGGATTCAACATCACGCGTGGTCGCGAGATGAACTGGATCCGCCTGGAGCGATATTACGAAGGCGCGAACGATGGACACTTCACGCCGGATTTCGAGGCACGCTTCGTCCCGATGCTGTGCCAGCATTGCGGGAATGCGCCATGCGAGCCGGTCTGCCCGGTGTACGCCACCTACCACGCGCCCGACGGCCTCAACGTGCAGGTCTACAACCGGTGCGTGGGTACGCGGTATTGCTCGAACAACTGTCCGTACAAGGTCCGCTACTTCAACTGGTTCGGCTACGGTGAATCGGACCGCGTGCAGTACGCGTTCCCCGAGCCACTCAACTGGCAGCTCAACCCGGATGTGACGGTTCGCGGGAAGGGCGTGATGGAGAAGTGCACCTTCTGCGTGCAGCGCATCCGCGAGGCCGAAAACCGCGCCGCGCTCGAGCAGCGCGAGGTGGGCGCCGATGAGTTCACGGTGGCGTGCGCCGCCGCGTGCCCCTCGCGGGCGATCCTGTTCGGCGACGCGGCCGATCCGGCGTGGTCGGTCAACCGCGCGATCGCCGACGAGCGCGCGTATCACGTCTTCGAAGAATTGAATACCTACACCGCGGTGGTGTATCTGAAAAAGGTGAATCATCCCGGCGCTGCCTCGGCGGCCGCCGGGGCACCGGCGGCGGGAGGGCAGCACTAATGGCCACCGCTGCGTCGCCCCTTCCCGCGGGCCAGCGTCCGAATGTCCCGACCGCGGATGTGCGCCTTCCGGCGGTCCGGGACTACGAGCAGGTCGATCGCGAAATCATTGGTACGCTGCGTCCCACCCTCGGATGGTTCGCCGCGCTGGGAATCGCGATTCTCTGCCTCCTCATCGGCATCAGCGCGTGGATGTACCAGATCTACAGCGGCCTCGGCGTGGCCGGGTACAACCCGCCGGTCATGTGGGGCGTGTACATCATCACGTTCGTGTTCTGGGTCGGTATCGGTCACGCCGGAACGCTGATCTCAGCAATTCTCTACCTGTTCCGCGCAGGGTTCCGGACGAGCATTTACCGATGCGCCGAAGCCATGACGGTGTTCGCCGTCATGACGGCGGCCCTGTTCCCGATCCTGCACCTTGGGCGGCCGTGGAAGTTTTTCTGGCTGATCCCGTATCCGAACTGGCGTCTCATCTGGCCGCAGTTCAAGAGCCCGCTGGTGTGGGACGTGTTCGCGATCCTCACGTACTTCACGGTCTCGAGCACCTTCCTGTACATCGGCCTGATCCCGGACATCGCCGTGCTGCGCGACCGCGAGACGAACCCCGTCCGTAAGCGCATCTTCGCGATGCTCTCGCTCGGCTGGCGTAATTCGGACACGGAATGGCGCCACTTTACGCGCGCCTACCTGTTTCTCGCGGCGCTGTCTACGCCACTCGTGCTGTCCGTCCACTCGGTCGTGTCCTTCGACTTCGCGATGGCGCTTACGCCAGGGTGGCACGCCACGATCTTCCCGCCGTACTTCGTCGCGGGCGCGATTTTCTCCGGCCTCGGGATGGTGTTCACCATCGCCATTCCGCTGCGGAAGTACTTCAAGCTGCAGCACTACATCACGCTGAACGACCTGGATGCCGCGGCCAAGATGTGCCTGTTCACCTCGCTGGTGGTTGGGCTGGCTTACCTGACGGAATTCCAGATCGCGTGGATGAGCGGCAACAAGTACGAACAGGAGTTCTTCTGGAACCGCGTGTTCGGCCAATGGGCGTGGGCCGCCTGGATCATGCTGCTCTGCAACATGGTGCTGCCGCTGTCGCTCTTCTCACAGAAGCTGCGGCGCAATCCCAGCTGGCTGTTCATCCTGTCGATCTTCATCAACCTCGGCATGTGGTTCGAGCGGTTCGTGATCGTGGTGCCGTCGCTGTCGCACGAATTCGAGCCGTGGCAGTGGTCGTCGTACGCACCGACGTGGGTGGATTACGCGATCCTCATCGGAAGCTTCGGCTGGTTCTTCATGTGGTTCCTGCTGTTCATCAAGCAGCTGCCGGTCATGGCCATTTCCGAGCTGAAGGAAGTGCTGCCGCCGCGGATGCGACATGGCGCGCATCATGATCCGCACCCGGGTGGGGCTGATCCCCAGGTCGCTGGCGATCATGACACCGGCCGCGCAGGGAGGACTGCCTGATGCCTGGCATCATTGGCGCGTTTGCGCATCTCGATTCGACCGTTGAGGCCATCGAGGAACTTCGCCAGCGGAATTACAACAACCTCACTGTGTATTCGCCGGTGCCGCGGCACGAGCTCGAACACGTGATGGAGGCGCCACCGAGCCGGGTGCGGTTGTTCGCACTCATCGGCGGCCTTGCGGGAGTGACATTCGGATATTGGATCGCGATCTGGGCGTCGTCCTACTGGCCGCTGGTGGTTGGAGGAAAGCCGATCGCCTCGTGGGTACCGTACACGATCTTTGGTTTCGAGGTCATGGTGCTCGTCGGCTCCCTCTCGACCGTGTTTGCGCTGTTCGCATTGTCTCGCGTGCCGCGGTTGACCATGACGGTGGGCTACGATCCCCGCTTCAGTGGTGGTCATTTTGGCATCTGGGTGGACGCGGCTCCTGAGAAGTCGCGCGAAATCGCGGACATCCTGCAGAAGCATGGGGCAGTGGAGGTGCGCAATGAGGCGTAGTCCACATCACGGCGCGGTTATGTCCGCCCGTACGTCCGTCGTCATGTCCGTCGTGCTCCTGTCCGGATGCTCCTGGTTCACGGACTTCAAGCAGCAGCCAAAGCTCGACCCGTGGGAGACCGCGGCGGATACGATCTCCATGCGCTACAACCCGCAGATGTCGGTTCCGATTTACGGAAGCGTCGCGCCCGGGTTCGCCTACGATCGCGGTGCGACCATCGCGGCGCTGAACACGATGGCGTCCTTGACGAATCCCATGCCCGCTGATGCGCGGTCGCTGCGGAATGGCGCGCAGCAGTTCCAGATCAACTGCTCGGTGTGTCACGGCCCCCTCGGCGCGGGTGACGGCCCGGTGACCCGATTCGGTTACCCGCCGATGCCCATCGGCGCGGGGAGTAATGCCGCGAACACGCTGAGCGATGGCTACATCTTCGGGATCATTCGCAACGGGCGCGGCCTGATGCCGCCCTACAATCGCATCGAGGAGCAGGATCGCTGGGACCTCATCAACTACCTGCGCGCCATTCAGTCCGGCTCCGCAGCGGTTCCTGCGAATGTCACGGGGCGGCCGGGTGAAACCGGGCCGCTCGTGCCCGGCGCCTCGCAGACGGGTCCGACGCGTCCTGCGCCGCACTTCAGGCCCGGCAGCGTCGCGGCCCCCGCGACTCCAGCACCGACCACTCCATGAGCCTTCATTCCGCTCGCGTGTTCACGCGCCAGGAAGCCATTGCTGCGACGAGCCGGCCGATCGGCCGGCAGCTGCACCTCGCGATGCTCGTGCTGTTCGCCATCGGTGTCGTGGCCTTTGTGGTCGGGCTGTTCGTCGCGCCCGACCGGGTGTGGCGTGCCTTCCACGCGAACTGGCTGTTTTTCACTGTGCTTTCGTCCGCCGGCGTCGTGTTTGTCGCGGTGCAGCGAATCACGACGGCACGATGGTCCCGCGAGATCATTCGTTTTCTCGAGGGGTTTGTCGCGTTCCTGCCGGTCGCCTTCGTCTTCCTGATCTTGATCGTGTTCCTGGGGAAGAATTACATCTTCCCATGGACGCACGAGGCGTATCCGGTTCCGGAAAAGGCGCTGTATTTCGATCCGACATTTTTCACGATCCGCGTCCTGCTCGTGTACGGGATCATCACCGCCCTGAGCGTCTGGTACGTCTATACGTGCCTGCGGCTGGACGTTGGGATGAATCCCGAGTGGACCGGCTCGAAGTGGGGGGAAGGGTGGCGCGGTCGCATGCGTCGCGCCTTTGGCGAGGAGCGCCGCGAGATCCACTCGACCCACACCCTGCAGGGAAGGCTCTCGATCTGGCTGGTGCTCGCGTTTGCCTTTGGCTGGTCGATCCTGTCGTGGGACCTGTCGATGGGGCTCTCGCTGCACTTCCAGAGTGCCCTGTATGGATGGTGGTTTTTCATGGGCGGCTGGGTCAACGCGCTCGCATTGTTCGCGCTGCTCACCATGTGGTGGCGACGGCATCTGGACGCTCACGAGCTCATCAAGGAAGTCCACTTCCACGACCTTGGAAAACTCGTCTTCGCCTTTACCGCATTCTGGGGTTACCTGACGTTCGGGCAATACCTGATTATCTGGTACGGCAACCTGCCCGAAGAAACCCACTTCATGCGGTTGCGCCTGATCGACCCATGGAAGGCGATCACCCTCGCGTCGCTGACCCTGGTGTTCCTGCTGCCCTTCTTCGGACTGCTTTCCCGGACGGCGAAAGTGGTGCGCCCGTCCCTCGCCTTCTTCGCGATCTGCAACCTCGTCGGCATGTGGCTCATGCGGTACATCGAGGTGTACCCGTCGACCTACGGCGAGGCTGCGCGCGCGCCGTTCGGCATCTGGGAGATCGCGATTCTCCTGCTGTACGTCGGTGCGTGGGGTCTGGTCTACGCGCGCTTCATGGATGCGTTCCCGCGCGTTCGCGCGACACTGCTGACGTCCCCATACCGGGATCAGGTCCAGATCCCATACGATCCGGAGACGCTCGAGACGCTTCCCGCGCACGAGTAGGACGAGAGAAGCATTCAGGCGGGAACAGCGCGGCCATCGCGCTGTTCCCGCTGCTGTCATAAGGCAGGCGTCAGCAGTTGTTCGAGCCCGGCCAGGGGCATCGCCCCGGCTTTCTGCGTGTGGACCTTACCGTTCTTGAAGACGATGCTCGTGGGAATGCCGCGGATATTGAAGGGCGCGGCCGCCTGCTGTGACTCGTCGGTATTGACCTTCGCGACGAGCGCACGTCCGACGTATTTCGCGGCCAGCTCGTCGACGAACGGCGCCATCATCTTGCAGGGGCCGCACCAGTCCGCGTAGAAATCCACGAGCACCGGAAGGTCGGACTCGCTGATCGTGCGCTGGAAGCTTTCGTCGTCGAGCTTGATGGGCCGATCGAGCAACATGGGTGTCGAGCACTTGCCGCATTTGGGCTTGTCGGCGGCACGCGCGGCGTCGATCCGGTTCCATGTGCCGCAGAATTGGCAGCGCAGCGTGACTTTTTTTGTGGCGACGGAGGTTTCCATGGCGTTTCGTTTCCTCGTGCGTGTCGTCCCGCTATATTAGATAGCAATTATCGGGGCGTTAGCTCAGCTGGGAGAGCACCGCCTTTGCAAGGCGGGGGTCAAGGGTTCGAGCCCCTTACGCTCCACTTCCCCTAGATATTGCTGGCGACCGCGGTGTGGTCGCCTTTTTCTTGGTCGCTCGCCAGCCAGCCTCTGCTCCAGCCCGACCGATGCGCATCCTGGTCATCGAAGACGATCCCACCGTAGGGCAATATGTAAAGCGCGGGCTCGAAGAGCACCGCTGGGCCGTCGATCTCGTCGCCGACGGCGAAGACGGTGAGCGGCGCGCGAGCTCCGAAGCATACGACCTGATCATTCTCGACATGCGCCTGCCGGGAAAATCCGGTCTCGAGGTCCTGCACGCGTTGCGTGCCCGTGGCTTCGAGCGACCGGTGCTTGTTCTCACCGCCCAGGACGCCGTGGACGCCAAGGTCGCGACCCTTCGCGCGGGTGCGGATGACTACGTCACCAAACCCTTCGCGTTCGAGGAGCTGCTCGCTCGCGTCGAAGCGCTCGCGCGCCGGCCACGCGCCATCGCCTCGCCCGTGCTCAAGGTGGCCGACCTCGAAATCCATCGCGACAACCGGGAGGTGCGACGGGCGGGGGAACTGATCGAGCTCACGCCCAAGGAGTACACAGTACTCGAGTATCTGATGCGACATCAGGGACGCGTGATGAGCCGGACCCTCATCACCGAGTACGCGTGGGGCTATCACTTTGACCCCGGCACGAACATCGTGGATGTCGTGATCAATCACCTTCGCAAGAAGATCGACTCGAAGCACGAGCGGAAGCTGATCCAGACGGTGCGCGGCGTCGGCTACTCGATCAGGGAGTAGACGTCCATGCACTGTTCCCCCGCTCCTTCGTCCCGGTTCTCCCGCTAGGCCATGTGGTCGACGCGCGCACGACTGGCGGCGGCTTACGCCGGACTGCTGTTCGTCACGCTCGTCGCCTTCTGCGCGGCGGTATTCGTGGCACGCCGGGCGTCCGCATTCCAGGAGCTTGCCGCGTTCGGACAGCAGGCGGAACGCGCCGCGGATGAGGTCCTCCGCGTCATGGCGTCCGCGGAAGTATCCGGCAAGCGCCTCACCTTGCGGGACAGTACCCTGGTCGTCCGCGACCGGGGCGACCAGGTGGACGGGGTAGACTCGGTCTGGACCACCCTCGTCAGTCCCTTGCCCGACCTGCGGAATGTCCTGGAGACCTGGCCCGGTTACTTCCTCGTGCTCGATGAGCGCAGCCGGCTCCTGTACTCGTCTGACGCCATGCGTCGACTGTCCACGGACGAGCAGAACGTCATCAACCAGCAAGCCGTCACGCTGTACCAGAGCGGCCGCGCCGCGGTGGTGCCATTCGCGCGGGGAAACCGGATCCTGCTCGTGGCCCGGTCGGACTCCGCGCTGACTCCCAATATTTCGCGGGTCGTGGCAGGAGTGCCCGCCTACGATCCCGAGGTTCCAGCCCGCCTCTTGTTGGGATCGATGTTCCTGCTCGCCCCCTTGATGCTGCTCCTGTCCGTCGCCGTCGCGTACATCCTGGCCGGCTCGACCTTCAAGCCGGTTGACCAATTGATCAACGAAGTCGAGGCGATCACCGACGGACGCAGCCTCCATCGGCGCGTTCCGACGGACGAGGCCGACGAGGAGCTGGGCCGCCTCGCCGAAACGCTGAACCGGATGATCAGTCGCCTCCAGACATCGTTCGGCGCGTTGCGTCGCTTCACCGCGGACGCCAGCCATGAGCTGAAGACGCCGCTCACCGTGGTCCGCGCAGATGTCGAGCGCGCCATGCATCCGGGCGCGGCGAATGAGGAGCGCATGGAGGCCCTCGAGGAAGCCATGCAGGAGATCGCCAGGATGTCTGATCTGGTGGACAGCCTGCTCACGTTGGCTCGCGCCGACGAGGGCCGCTTCGACCTCCATCGCGAGCCGCTCAACCTGGAACCACTGGTCCGGGATGTCTTCGAGACTGCACTCATCCTCGGGGAAAGCGCGGGTGTTACTGTCTCACTCCCCTTGGTTGAAGATGCTGTCGTTCAAGGAGATAGCACGCGTCTTCGGCAGTTGTTTCTCAACCTCATCACAAACGCAATCAAGTACACTCCACGCGGCGGTCATGTTGAAATGACCCTCAGCTACCGGAACAACAATGAGGTGGGATTCACGGTCCGGGACACCGGCGTCGGCATCGCAGCGGCCGACCTCCCACACATCTTCGATCGTTTCTGGCGAGCCGACAAAGTGCGGTCGCGCCGGGGGCCCGATGGAACGGTCGCTACCGAACGGGGCGGGTTCGGCCTCGGCCTCGCCATCGCCCAATGGATCGCCCAGGCGCACGGGGGCTCGCTGACCGCGCAATCGCGCCTCGGCAGGGGCAGCATTTTCACGGTGCTGCTGCCCGTCGCAGCTCCCCCGGCATCTCAGTCGTAATCAACTCTTAATCCGCGGTCCATTCCGGCTCAAGGAAGCACTTCTAGCTTCTTCCTTCCGACAAGTACGTTTTGTCGCACGTTCACCAACGAGGAAGCCGAAGCGCCATGTTCGAGAACCTCATTGAGACCAAGCCAAAGAAGCCCAAAACGGCGAAGACGCTCGCGCTGAGCGTCGTGATCCACGCGGTCATTATCGTGGCCGCCGTGTATGGGACGCTCGAGGCGAAGGAAGCCATCGAGAAGCCGAAGGCCGAGAAGATCGAGTTCGTCGAGATGAAAAAAGACGAGCCGCCTCCGCCGGAAACCAAGCCTGAACCGCCGCCGCCGGATGTGGTGGCCGCGCCGCCACCGCCCAAGGGTTTCCAGGTGCTGACCGCGCCGATCAAAATCCCCGAAGTACTCCCGGACATTGATCTCTCGAAGAAGGTGACGGATGAAGCCGACTTCACGGGAAAGGGCGTCGCAGGCGGTATCGCCAAGGGCGTCGTGGGCGGCACCGCGCCGGTCGCCGACCAGACGTACTTCGAATTCCAGGTCGAGAAGCAGGTATCACAGGTGCCGGGCAGCGTGAACCTGCGATATCCAGACATGCTGCGGTCAGCCAGCGTCGAAGGGGAAGTGCTTGCGCAGTTCGTCGTTGACACGACGGGGCGCGTCGAAAAGGGAACCATCAAGATCCTGAAGACCAGCCATGACCTGTTCACCAACGCGGTCATGAACGCGCTGAACAACGCGCGATTCTATCCCGCCGAAATCGGCGGCCGCAAGGTGAAGCAGCTCGTGCAACAGCCGTTCAATTTCACGCTCACGCGTTGATCCGACCTTCGTTCGTATTCACCTCGTTTCATGGGAGCTCGTTGAAGAATGGAATATTCGCTGATGGACCTGTGGCACGACTCGGGCAACTTCGCGCGAGGCATCGTGATCACGCTGGCGCTGATGTCGATCTACTCGCTGACCGTCATGGCGCAGAAGTGGTGGAACTTGCGCAAGGCGCAGAAGGAAACCGTCAAGTTCGCCCCTGAGTTTTCGCAGTTCCTCGAGGAGGACAACCTCACCGAAGCCATCCGGCTGGCGGAGAGCTACAAGAAGTCGCACGTCGCGCTCGTGCTCGGCGGCGCCTTGCAGGAAGTGAAGCCGCTCATTCAGGACGGATCGGTCACCGTCGCCGACATCAACTCGGCCGAGCGCGCCATCGAGCGCAACATGCTCCTCGAAATCACGAATCTGAAGCGGGGCCTCGCGGTGCTCGCGACCGTTGGTGCGACCGCGCCATTCGTCGGTCTCCTCGGTACGACCATGGGTATCGTGAACGCCTTCACGGGCATGGCCGCGTCGGGCTCAGGTGGTCTTGCCGCGATCGGTGGTGGTATCGCCGAGGCGCTCATCACGACCGCGTTCGGCCTCCTCGTCGCCATTCCGGCGGTGTGGGCCTACAACTACTTCTCGACGAAGATCGACAACCTGACCGCCGAGATGACGTACGTCTCGAAGGAAATGATCGACTACCTCATCAAGGGTGTTAGCGGTGAGTTCGGCCGGTCGCGCTTTACCCGTGAGTTCAACACCGCCGTCGGTTCCGGCGGCCCGGTCTCGCAGTAAACAAGCAGAGGAGATTCGCCATGGGGATGTCTGCTGGAGGGGGTGGATCGAACGTCGAGGCGAGACCGAACGTCGTTCCGATGATCGACATCATGCTGGTGCTGCTGATCATCTTCATGGTCGTGGCCCCGGCGCTGATGGCTGGCTTCAACGCCACGCCGCCTGAGGGGATCAACCTGAAGGATCATCCGGAAGACGAGCAGACGGACCAGGTGCTCGGCATCGATCGCGACGGCCAGTATTACCTGAACAAGAAGCCGATCAAGAACGAAGACCTGCCGCAGATGCTGCGGCAGATCTATGACTCGCGCACCGAAGACAAGATCATGTATCTCAAGGCCGACAGGACCTTGAACTATGCCAAGGTGCTCGATGCCATCGACATTGCCAGCAAGAACGGCGTGCGCGTCGTGGGCATGATCAGCGACCAGCGCCAGGGAACGGTTTCGACCGTTGCCGGCGACACCAGGGCGCCCCAGGCAACTCTCGGCGGGCCCGCACGTTCCGGGGGAACTCCGTAATGGGAATGGCCGTAAAGTCAGGCGGAAAAAGCCTGGAGAATGAGCCGAACGTCGTGCCCATGATCGACATTCTGCTCGTGCTGCTGATCATCTTCATGGCGGCGTTGCCGTCGATGCGCAAGGCGATTGACATCCAGCTTCCGGATCCCAATCCGACGGTGGCAACCGCGAATCCGCAGTCCAACCAGATCGTGCTGGAGGTCCTTCCCGGTGGGCAGTATTCCATCAATACCGAGAAGGTCGACAAGGCGAATCTCGGCCGTCGCCTGAAGGAGATTTACGATCCCCGTCCCGAGAAGATCATTTTCGTGAAGGGCGATCCCGCGGTCACGTACCAGGATGTCATTGAAGCCATGGATATCTCACGTGGCTCCGGCGTGAAGGTCATCGGCGTGCCGCCGAAGGACACAAAGGCAGCAGCGTCCTCAGCCGGTGGAACGGCAGGCGGACGGTAGCACTCCGGTTTCAATTCAGAGCGGCGGGCGTCCCATTCGGGATCGCCCGCCGTTCTATTTCATGGATACCGAAACGCAGCGCCCCTCGACGGGGTAGTGACGTAGTGACGCCCATTCTTCCCGATCAACCCGGCCGGCGGCCTCGGCCCATTCCCGCCGCGCGACTCCCGAAGTCGCGCGACGACTGGCGTCCAGCGTCCGCTGTGTCGTTCCTGGTGCATCTCGGGATACTGATCCTGTTGATTGTTCCGCTGACTGTGCAGAACGACATTCAGGAACGGGAGCAGGGTGCAGGGGGACCCGGGCCTGCCGGCGGCGGTGGAGGCGGCCGGCGCGGGACCGGCGCGCTTCGACAGGAGCTGCTGCGGTTCGTTCAGGTCCAGCCAGCGCCGCCTCCTCCGCCGCAGGTTCCGGTTCCGCAGATCAAGATCGAGGTGAAGCCGCCGCCGGTAGAGCCCATCCCTGAAACACCGAGGCCAATCGTGGTGCCGCCGCCGGTGGTCGCCGACGCTTCGACGATGCCAGTCGGTGTGGGTGGTGGAACCGGTAGCGACACCACGGGCGGGAGCGGCTCCGGCACCGG
>DASPMP010000346.1:0-5105 GCA_035626995.1 Gemmatimonadaceae bacterium | reverse complement strand
GTTCCCGACGTCCGCGGTCCCCTCGACCGACTGCGCATCCCGAACCTCGCGTGGAAGGCGGAAGAGCTCCTGCACACCCGGCTCCTCCTGCGCAGCGGACGGCGCACGCGCGATGTGCTGCAGGACGACAAACGGCCGGCGGCCGCGCGCGCGATGCTCGCTCCCTTCGTGCCGCGCCTGGCGGTGGACAAGACGCTGGAAGCGGCGATCGATCGGAGCATTGCCGACGACGCCACCGTCAAGGACGACGCATCACCCGCGTTGCGGCGGCTGCGTCGCGAGCTTCGTTCGTCCGAGGGACAGCTCATCAAGCTGCTCGAGCGCCAGCTCGCGAAGCTCGATGAATCGGTGCGGGTGCCGGACATGTCCATCACGATGCGTAATGGTCGCTACGTCATTCCGGTTCGGCGTGACGGGCGCGGCGCAGTCGGCGGCATCGTGCATGACACCTCCGCGACGGGAAGTACCTTGTTCATCGAGCCGCCCGCCGCGGTGGAGTTCGGAAACCGGATTCGCGAGCTCGAGGCGGAGGAACGCGAAGAGGTGGAGCGGATCCTTGCGGAGCTCACCGAGCTGGTCCGGCCGCGGCGCGATGACCTGCTGGCGAGCGTGGATGCGTTGGCCGAGATCGATTCCCTGCACGCGCGCGCTGCGTACGCCATGCGCCTCGAATGCGTCGCACCATCGTTCGCGTCACCCCAGGAAGGGTGGGAGATCCATGACGGACGCCATCCGCTCTTGCTGGCCCAGGGGATTCCGGTCGTGGCCTTTGACCTGTCGCTCGGCGCCTCCGAGCGCACCCTTGTCGTCTCAGGCCCGAATACCGGTGGGAAAACCGTGTTGCTCAAGGCGGTGGGGCTGCTGTCCGCGATGGGCCAGGCCGGCATTCCGCCCAGCTGTGGTGCGGGCAGCACGCTGGCGATTTTCGACGACTATTTCGCCGACATCGGGGATGAGCAATCCATCGCCGCGAGTCTTTCGACCTTCAGCGCGCACCTGCGCAACCTGTCGGAGATCCTGGCATCGGCGACGCGTGACTCACTCGTGCTCGTCGATGAGCTGGGATCCGGCACCGACCCGCTCGAAGGCGCCTCCCTCGGCTGGGCCATCCTCGAGGAATTGACGCGACGCGGAACGACGACGCTGGCCAGCTCGCATCTCGGAACGTTGAAAGAACTGGCGACGCAGGTTCCCGGCGTGGTCAATGCGTCGCTGCAGTTCGACGCGGAGCGCCTGTCGCCGACGTACCTCTTCATCAAGGGAATTCCGGGCCGGTCCTACGGAATCAGCATCGCGCGAAAGCTCAATCTTCCCGAAACAGTGGTGCAGCGAGCGGAGGAGCGGCTGCCGTCAACCGAACGCGATGTTGCTGCGCTCCTCGAACGGCTCGAACAGCAACAGGTCGAACTCAAGGATCGGGAGCAGCAGCTGGAGACGCTGCTCGAGGACGCGAAGCGCCGCGCGCAGGAGGTAGCGCGCCGCGAACGAAACGTCCGCGAGCGCGAGCGGGAGGTCGATCGGCAGTCGCGTCAGGAAGCGCGGAAGTACCTCCTCAACGCACGCGCCGAGATCGAGCGGACGCTGCGCGACCTGAAGAAGGCCGGTGCTGAGGAACTGGAAGAGAAGGCGAAACTCGCGCGCCAGCAGGCCGAACAACTGGCCGCCCGGCAAGCCGCGGTCATCGAGCAGCTGGATGCGGAGGCGGCATCGGCGAAAAAGCGGCAGGCGACGCGCGCGCGCGCCAGCGAGCCGCAGGCGTTCACGGCGGGCGACCTTGTGAAAGTCGAATCGCTGCAGGGAAAGACGGGACGCGTGGTGGAAGTGCGTGGCGATGAAGTCCAGGTCACCGTCGGCTCACTGAAGCTCATGGTGCCCGCCCACGGGCTCACCCGGCTCCCGCACGAGCAGGTGGAGGTCGCCGTCGCGTGGCACGGCGACCTTCCCGAGGCGCATGCGCGCAGCGAAGTGGACGTCCGCGGGATGCGTCCTGACGAAATGGAAAGCGCGCTCCTGCAGGCATTGGACGACGCCATCCGCGCGGACCTTCCGGCGCTTCGCATCATCCATGGCAAGGGCACGGGTGCGCTACGCGACCGGGTTGCGGAAATGCTGCGGAAAGACACACGCGTGCGTGAATTCCGCCTTGGGGCCTGGAACGAAGGAGGCGCCGGCGTCACGATCGCGGACCTTCGATGATTCCGGACGATATCGTCGAACGGGTGCGCGAGCAGGCGGACATCGTCGCGATCGTGGGTGAGCTCGTGAAGCTGAAGCGGGTCGGGAGCAGCTTTCGCGGCCCATGTCCATTTCACCAGGGGAAGGACCCGAATTTTTCCGTCTCGCCGCGCGGCGCGTACCACTGCTTTGTATGCCACGAGAAGGGCGACGTGTTCAGTTTCGTTCAGAAGCGACTGGGGCTGGATTTCGTGGAAGCAGTGAAATACGTCGGCGCGAAGGCGGGCGTCGAGGTGAAAGACGTATCGCGAGAGAAGGGGATGGGGCCGGATCCTCGCGAGAAGTTCTGGGAGATCAACGCGGCCGCGGTCGAGTTCTTCACCCGCTCGCTGTGGGAGGGTGATGCCGGAGCTCCCGCGCGTGAGTACCTCGCCTCCCGCGGCTTTACGCGAGACATCGCCGACCGGTATGCGCTCGGATACTCGCCGCGGGACCCGTCGGCGCTGCGTGCGCATCTCGCGTCCCTTGGATTCGACGACGACCGGCAGCGGGCCGCCGGGCTGATGCATCAGCGCGAAGGGGAATCAGAGCTGCGCCCCAGATTCCGCAACCGACTGATGTTTCCGATCTTCGATGTTCAGGGACGCGCGATTGCCTTTGGCGGTCGCATCATCGGACAGGGCGAGCCGAAATACCTGAACTCCGCGGAAACGCCCGTCTTCGTCAAGGGGGGGACGCTCTACGGTTTGAACTGGGCCAAGAACGCCGTTCGGCGCGATGAGCGGGTCCTGCTGGTCGAGGGATACTTCGATTGCCTGCGCCTCCACGTCGCCGGGATTGAGAGCGCCGTGGCTCCGCTTGGCACGGCATTGACCGAAGCACAGGCGGAGCTGATTCGGAAATACGCGACCACGGTCTTCCTCCTGTACGACAGCGACAAGGCGGGGCTCAAGGCAACATTTCGCGCTGGGGACGTTTTGCTCAGGCACGGCGTAAAGGTGCACGTGGTCACACTCCCCGATGGCGAGGACCCTGATACGTTCGTGCGCGCGCACGGGAAGGACCGCCTTGAGGTCGAGCTGTCCAATGCGGTGGATGTCTTCGAACGAAAGATCCAGATCCTTCAACGCGGGGGTTGGTTCAGCGACTTGCGTCGGAAGCGTGTCGCGCTCGACCGCCTGCTCCCGACCGTGCGGGCCGCGAGTGACGCCATTACGCGCGGCCTGTACGTGGCGCGCGCGGCAGAGGCGGTGGGGGTCAGCGAGGACGTTCTCCTGCGTGAGCTCGAGCAACCGAATCTGCAGCGAGGACGGCCACCGCGCGCCACCGAGATGCCCGATGATGAGCCCGCTCCTATTCGACAGGGGCGTCCACCATCCGGGCAGTTGTCACCCGAACGAGAACTGGTCCGGCTGCTGCTGCATCGCCGGCAGGACATCGAGGCCGTCGCGGAACATCTCGGGCCGGAGAACTTTCGCGAGCCCTGGCTTGCGGAGATATTCACGAGGTTGGTCGAAGAGCCCGACGCCTCCTTCGAAGCGCTCGCGAACACCGTGGATGATGATGCGGCCCGGCTTTTTCAGGACCTCGTGGAAAATCGCGGCGGCCTGCAGGAATACACGAAGATCATCAAGGATTCGATCGCAGCCTTTCGCCAGCGTGAGATCGGCGAACGCATGCGAGAGCTTGACGAACAGATGACCTTCGCCGATGCGGACATGAAAGACCGGCTCAACCTCGAGAAGGAGCGGCTGCAGGACGAGCTGCGCTCCCTTGGCGCGCCGCGACATTGGAAGAAGTTCAAGTCTCACAGGCCCTAACCAAGAGTGCACCGAGTGAATCCCGACGTGGCAGCATTGCTCGAAGTCCAGGCGGACGACCTTCGCGCATACGGCATCGAAGACCAGCTCAATACGCTGGCGCCGCGACTGGATGCGCTCGAGAAGGACCGCAAACGCGCCCAGGACGCGCTGGCGCAGTCGCAGCAGGCCGTCAGCGCTGAAGAACAGCGGCAGCGGGAGTTGCAGGATCGCCTGCGCCAGCATCGGGAGATGCGCGACAGGAGCGAAACACTCCTGGGGCAGGTCACCGCTCCGCGTGAAGCCGCGGCAGCGATGGCGCAGATCGACCAGGCCAAGCGGTTCATTGCTGACGAGGAGCGCGACCTGGCCGGACTGCAGACGCGGCTGGCGGAGCTCCGCCGGATCGTGACCGAGCGGGAACAGGCGCTGCGTGACGTCGAGCAGCTGCAGCAGGACACGCGTGCCGCGCTCGACGTCGATCGCACCACGTTGCAGCAGGAACTCGCGACCGTGCAGAGCGACCGGAACAAGAAGGCGGCGGCGGTGCCGCGTTCGTTGCTGCAACGGTATGATCGCATTCGCGCCAAGCGCCGGACGACGGTATTGTATCCGCTGCGGGGACAGTCATGCGCGCACTGCGATACCGCGATCCCGGTGCAGCGGCACAGCACCATGGTTGCCACCGGGGCCACGGAGGTGTGTGAAGGCTGCGGCGTTCTGCTCTACGCGGGAACGCAATGATTGTTGTCGCGCGACACCGCTCCTAACTTGGAGAGGTGACCGCCGCTGCTGTTCCTCCGGGCATCCGTCCACGGGCGCGATGGCTGCTCCCGCAGCCTCCCGACTCCGCCGCCATCGAGGCGCTGTGCCAGGAGCTCAAGCTTCCACCGCTGCTCTGCCGGCTGCTGGTGTCCCGCGGGTTTCGCGAGCCGGAGCAGGCCAAGCGATACCTGCGACCGCGCCTCGATCACCTGCATGCCCCCGAAACGCTGGGTGACATGGACCGCGCGGTCGCGCGCATCGTCCGTGCGATTCGCGGCGGCGAATCCATTCTCGTCCATGGCGATTACGACGTCGATGGCATCTGCTCCACCACGATCCTCACGAAGGCATTTCGCTGGCTGGGCG
>DASPMP010000345.1:0-5848 GCA_035626995.1 Gemmatimonadaceae bacterium | reverse complement strand
CCCGCGCGACGCGCAGGTGCTCGACGTCGGCTCCGGGGATGGCCTCTTGGCGAAGCGCGTCATGGAACTTCGTCCGGACGTACGCATCCGCGGTGTGGACGTACTCGCGCGTCCGACCTCGCACATTCCGGTGGAGATGTTCGATGGCGTCACGCTGCCATTCGGCGATTACACGTTCGACGCGGTGATGATGGTGGACGTGCTTCACCATGCCATCGAACAGGATGCCCTCCTCCGCGAGATGTCGCGTGTGACGCGTGGCGTCGTGGTCATCAAGGATCACCTCGTGCAGGGCGTCCTCGCTCATCCAACGCTCCGGTTCATGGACTGGGTCGGCAACGTTCGGCACGGGGTCGCGTTGCCCTATGCGTACTGGACACGCGCGCGCTGGCAGCAAGCGTTCGACGGTGCGCGGCTGCGCGTGACGCAGTGGCGCGACGCGCTCGGGTTATATCCCTTCCCTGCCAACCTCCTGTTCGAGCGCAAGTTGCACTTCGTGTCCGTATTGGCGCCGCGCGCGACGTGATGACGAGCATCGAGCAGCTGCTCCGCCGTTGTGGAGCACTTGCGGTCGCGTTGTTGTCCGCGGCAATCGTCTGGTGGGTGTGGGACCAGCGCGCTCCCGTCCCCGTAATCCATGACGAGGCGTCGTACGTGCTGCAGGCGGACATCTTCGCGAGCGGCCGCTGGACAACTCCCGCGCCCGAGTTCCCGGCATTCTTCGAACAGCCGCACGTCCAGATCGCGCCGGCCGTCGCGTCCAAGTATCCGCCTGGCCACGCGCTGCTCCTCTCCATCGGTGCGCGTCTTGGCTGGCATGCGCTGATGCCCCTGCTACTCACCGGGATCACGGCCGCCCTCCTGTTCGTGCTCGCCATGCGCGTGACGAATCCTTGGATCGCATTGTTCTCCTGGTCGGTCTGGATCTTCTCCCCCATGGTCCTGCGCTTCCAGCCCACCTACCTCTCGGAATTGACCACTGCGGCGCTTGTCCTGGGAAGCTGGCTCTCCCTGCTTCAATGGCGCGAGCGACGACATGTCGGATGGCTTCTGGTCGTGGCGCTGCTGGTCGGGTGGGGCGCAATCACGCGACCACTCACCATGCTGATGTTCGCCATCCCCATTGGTGTGGTCGTCGTCCGCGACGTCATCCGGGAACGCTGCTGGCGGCATCTCGGCTTCGCAGTCCTGGTCGGAATGGGGGTGCTGTCCATTCTGCCTCTCTGGAGCCACAAAAGCACGGGTGACTGGCGTCTCACGCCTGTGGAGAAGTATCGCCGGGATTACCTCCCCTTCGACAAGCTGGGCTTCGAGGCCGACACGACGCGACCGCTGCGAGCCGCCACGATGTCGCCAGTGCTCATCGAGACGTACGGCTACTTCCTGGAGGCACGCAAGGCACAGGACCTTCAGGCGCTTCCCATCACCGCACTTCGCCGCGCCATCGCGATCGCCACGGGCATTTTCCAGGGTGGCCGCCTGCCGCTGCTGGTGCTGGCGATCATCGGATTGATCGTCATGCCTCGTGTGGTCGGCTTCGCGGTGCTCAGCGCGTTCCTGCTCTATCTGGCGCACCTGCCGTACGCGCACTGGCCCGGGTGGAACGTGTACTACCTCGAGACAGTCCCGGTGGCCGCCGTCCTCTGCGGATTAGGCCTCCGGTACCTCGCGCAGCGGTATCTCAAAGATCGCCAACCTGCGCTGGTGCTGACCGCCACCATCGCCGTTGCATTTCTCGGAGGACTGGGCGCGAATCGCTGGCGCAGCGAGCATCGCGGACCGCTTGGCGGAAAGCTGCATCGTGAAGTCGCGGCAGTCGTCCGGACCCTGCCGCAGCCGGGCATCCTGTTCGTCCGCTATTCCGAGCGGATCATGCACAATCCCGCGATCGTGAAGAACTTCGCGTTTCCCGATTCCGCAGGGATGTGGGTCGTGCACGACCTCGGCGACCTGAATGACGAGCTCCTGCGCAGCGCCCCTGGCCGCGTGCCGCACCATCTCGATGTCGACCGCATGGTGCGCGTCGCACCGACGCCCTAGCGAATAGGAACGAACGGGTTCGTCGTATCGTTCAGGCTGGCGGGCGGCCGGTAGCGGTACCATACGCGTCCGGGAAATCGCTGCTGCAGCACCACGTTCGCCGCGCCGAGGTCGCGCGCGAAGATCACGTCCCCGGAGAGCCGGCCGTCTGCGTCGACATGGTGCAGGGGAAGAAATGGCGGATACGGGATCGTGCCGGCGGTGTCCATCCGCAGTTGTGCGAGACAATTCGACGATGGCCGACTCCCAGGAGCGATCGCGACCGCCTGATCTGCCGGCAGGTCCGCCACGAGGACCGCGTTACCATGCGCGCGCGCCCGGCGTACCACCAATTCGAGCAACTCCGAACGTGCCGTGGCCGGAAGGCGCGCTGCATCGTCGAGCGCCTCCCCGAGGGCGCAGGCGTCGACGGAGTTCACCACCCGCTCCGCACGAAACTGGGAAGCGCCAAGCACGCGCAGCCGGGCGAGGAGGCGCCCGCGCCAGCCTTCATTCACGAAGACAAGCGCGTTGGTGATGCCGGCGCGGTCGATCTGGCTGGCCACGTCGGTCTTGAGCTTCGTGCGCTGGTCGTGATACAGCCGCACGCGCCCACGCGCGCTGGAGATGCCATCGGGCCCCGCCCACGTCAGCAGGACACACAGCTGCACGGCGACAAGGGCGGTACGCCGCAGGCGCTGGCGTTCGATGCGGTCGATCGACGTCAGCGCGCGGCCTGCAAACAACAAGAATGCCGGAACCGCCGCGAACAGGAAACGCGGGCCTGAGAAAAATCCGTCGAACCAGTACGCCGCGTACGCCGCGACGAACGCTAGCGCGAGTGACGCAAGCAGGACCTCCCAGCGCCCGGCGTGCAGAGTCGCAAGCATTCCGAGAACGACCAGCAGCATTCCGGGTAGCGGCCACTCGAGCAGATACCTGCTCAGGCGCAGCACGTATCCCGAGGCGTACATCAGGCCTCGCATTGGCGTATGCATCTCGCCATTCGGGTCGATGTGAAAGCCGAGCCGGTGTTCGGGGCCATTGAGCGCATCGTATCCGAACAACAGCGGAGATCCTGTCGTCTGTGCATTGACGAGGAGGAGGATCGTCACGGGCACGGCGCCGACGGCGAGCTGGATGCCGAGTGAAGCCCATCGGCCCCTTGTTTTCCATGCTGCCCGAAGTTGGAACACGCCGATGACCAGGCCAACGAGCGCCGCGTCTAGCGGCCGGACGGTTGCGAGGATGCCCACCGCCGCTCCCACGATCGCCGCGTCACGCCGGGCGCCAGAAGCATCCCAGCGCGCGAGCGCGGCAAGCGCGATGCACGTCAGCATCAACGCCGGCACGTGATTCATCTGACTTGCACCCATGATCAGGACCATGGGACTGATGCCGAACAGGAGGATCGTCGTTCGCGCGAGGTGCTCGGTGAACGCGCGACGCAGGAACGCATAGAGCGCGTACGTCGCGATTCCGAGCAGGAGCGGGTTCACGAGCCACGCGGCGCCGATGAGCAAACCAGGTGCAATGAAGGCCGGACCGCCGAACGGATACTGCGAAAACCACTTTCCGTCGCGATCGAGCACCGGCGCCGTGTTGAAGAACTCTCGCGCAGGTTCGGCGACTGCCCAGAATCGACCGGAGACAAGGATGCGTGCATGCCATTGCTGCGCCATCTCATCGCTGGTAAACGGGCTACCGTTGAAGCAATACCAGCTGAGCAACGAGGCGACTGTCGCGGTCACCGCCGCCGCCGCCAAACCAAACCGCCGGGCGGACGGGCGCAACAGCAGCACGCCCACGCGCGCGCACCACATGTCGATCCGCGCACCCGAGGCGGCAGCGACGATCGCGGCGACGCTGGCAACGAGGGCGCCGCGCAGGAACCACTCGAGCACCGCGACGCGATACCACGGCACGCCGGTCCCCGCGCCAAGCATGTTGGCCAGAGGGAGTATTCCCAGGACGGCAAGGACCGCGGCGCAGACGCGGAGCATCAGCACCGGTTTCGCCAATTCAGGGCGCGACGGAGGGTTGGACAGTGTCACCACGCGTCCGGCGCGCATGCACCGAGTCGATGGCGGCGTCTGCTGCCTCGAGGACGCGCCGGGCGTTGGCATAGCGCCCTCCGAACCGGATAGCGTTCAGCGCGGCCGTCCGCGCCTCTTCGAGCTGCATCGTCTCCAGCAGACAACCAGCGAGTCCCGTTTCGCCATATCGCAGATATGGTCCGAGCTCGAACGACCAGCGGTACAGCTGGATCGCCGGCCCACAGACGCCGCGCGCCCGATACCGCTCGGCAAGCATGAAGGGGAGAATCGGATCGTACGGAAAGAGTCGCAGCGCCTCGCGAAAATGGCGCTCGGAGTCCGCGACGCGGCCAGTCTCGAACAGGTGATTCGCCAGGAGGAAGTGCAGGCGGTAGCTGTTGGGAACGTCGGCGACGCCCTTGTGAAAGATCGTTTCGTTGTCCTTCCAGTCCCGGTTCCGCGATACGCTCCGGCCAATACCCAGGGCAATCAGCAGGACGAGGACAGACGCCGCCGCCACCTGCATTCTCCGACGGCCATCGACACGCTCGTAGAGCCACGGAACCGCGCTCGACAAGGCAATCATTGCCCCAACGCTGGGCAGCAACAGCGTGCGCTCGGCCAAGAGAATTCCCGCCGGGATGATGAAGTTGCTGGCCGGGAGGAGCGTGATCACCAGCCACAGCAATCCGAATGACGTCACCGGACTCCGGCGCCAGCACGCAGCGATCAGGCCGAGCAGGCCAACGAGAAGGAGCGCACCCGGGAGCTGAAGGAGGCTCGGTCCCTCGGCCATATCGATGTACGGCGGCGAATAGTCCGTCATCAGGCGCGCTGGCCACAGCAGGAGTCGCAACCATTCCGGCGCCGCGCCGATCATCGTCAGGATGCGATTCGCGGTCGTGAGCTTCAGCGTCTGGAATGGCACGGCAGGAGTAAACCCGCTCACGCTCTCGAGCACCTGCGTGCGGGCGAACAAGTAACCCAGTGCGACCACGGTGAGCAGCAGGACCGGCAACCGCAAACGCGCAAGCCGCGCGCGCGCCGGCGCTCGATCGGGCACCACCGTCAGCTCTGCGGCGATGAGCAACGCGGGCAGCACGATCGCGTGCTCCTTGAAGAAGCAGGCGATGGCGTACAGCACCCCGATCCACGTCCACTGCGCGACCGACAACGGGCCGGCGCGTCGCGCGTACAGGTAGATGCCGACCGCCAAGGTGAGGAGCAATCCCACGGCAAGTTCGGATTGGCCCACCACATTCGCGATGGCTTCCGTGTGCACGGGGTGCACCGCATACAGGCCGGCGGCAATCGCCGCCGCACCCATGGGCAGAAGAGCGCCAGCCAGCCACAGCACGGCGATCGATCCCACCACGTGCAGCGCAACGTTCGTCGCGTGAAATGCCGCGGGACTGCCGGTCCCCAAGGCCCATTCGAGACGAAAGAGAATGCGGGTCATGGGGCGATAGCCGTCGCCTCCCCACCGCGGAAGCCAGTATGGCGACGCAAACTCGGTCCACCACCCCGCGAGGGTCTGCGCGCGCGCATCCCGCTGGATGATATAGACATCGTCGTAGGTAAAGTCGTTCGGGATGCTGTTCGCTGACGCGGCAAGCGCCAGGATCGCGACGAGCAGAGCGATCAACCACCAATCCCGGCGACTCATCGACCCAGGTTGTATTTCAGGATGTGCCAGAATGCCGCGACGCCGTCCCTCCAGTTGATCTTCTTGCCCTCGGCGTACGTACGACCCGAGTAACTGATGGGTACCTCAAAAATGCGCGCATGTGCAC
>DASPMP010000344.1:0-7612 GCA_035626995.1 Gemmatimonadaceae bacterium | reverse complement strand
CTCGTACGCACGTTGACGAAGTTGCAGTCGGTTGAAACCGGCGTCCGGACAGAGCGTGTGCTGACCATGGAAGTTCCCATCGAGACCGAGACCATCACGGCACCTGAAAAGCTCGCGATGTACGAGCGTATGCGCGATGCGGTCGCGGTTCTGCCAGGCGTCGAGGGCGCCGCTGTCGGTTCGAACGTTCCGCTGCGGAACACCCCGTTCGTGCTTGAAGTGAAGGCAGAGGGACGCGTGGTCGAGGCCGGCGAGGTGACGCCGCGCGCCGTCTACAAGACTGCCGATCCCGGCTACTTCGCCACGGCAGGCATCCCTCTCGTGAGCGGGCGCGCCTTCGCGACAACCGATCGCCGGGAGAACGCGCGCGTGGTGATCCTGAACAAGTCGCTCGCCGAGCGGCTCTTTCCCGGGATCGATCCACTGGGCCGCAGGGTCGCATGGACCGGTGAGGTGCTGAAGTTCATTCCAGTGACGGGCGACTGGCGCACCGTTGTTGGTGTGGTCGGTGATACGCGGGATGCCGGCCTCGACTCCGAGCCGACACCCACCATGTTCCAGCCCATGGCGCAGGAGGAGATTTTCGCCGGGGCGCTTCTTGTCCGGACGAAGGGTGAACCTGCCGCCATGGAGCCGGCAGTGCGTCGAACCATTCGTGGGTTGTATCCGCGCCAGCTCATCGAGAATGTCGCGACGCTGGATGCCGTACGCGATGCCACCGTGGCGCCGCGCCGGCTGAATGCGCTCTTGATCGCGGCCTTCGGCGGCCTCGCCATGGTCATCGCCGTCGTCGGCATCGCCGGGGTGCTTGCATTCTCGGTCAGTTCACGCACTGCCGAAATTGGAGTTCGGATGAGCCTGGGTGCGGACGCGGCGCGGGTCCGCCGCATGGTGCTCGGCGAAGGGGGAGCACTCCTCGGCATCGGACTCACACTCGGAATTGTCGGGGCGGTGCTCGCCTCGCGGATGATGCAGGGGCTGCTGTTCGGAGTGCAGCCGCACGATCCCGCCACCCTAACGCTGGTTGCAGGGGTGCTGGGCGTGGCAGGACTGGCGGCATGCTGGATTCCCGCAGCGCGCGCGGCGCGCGTCGACCCTGCCATCGCGCTACGAGCAGATTGACGTTGGTTGTCCATCTGCTCGACGGGACATACGAACTGTTCCGGCATTTCTATGGACTGCGGCGCTTCAACAAGGGCAATGATGCTCCCTATGGCGCGGTCCTCGGCGTGTTGCGCACCGTGTTGCAGATGGTCGAAACCGGCGCGACGCATGTCGGCGTCGCAACGGACCATGTGATTGAGTCGTTCCGCAATGACCTTTGGCCCGGGTACAAAACGGGTGCCGGAATCGAACACGCGCTGTGGTCGCAGTTTCATCCCCTCGAGGATGCGCTTGTCGCCATGGGGGTAGTGGTGTGGCCCATGGTCGAGCTGGAAGCGGATGACGCGCTTGCGTCTGCGGCGCATCTCGCGTCGCTCGATCCCGACGTGGACAAGGTGTGCATCTGGACACCGGATAAGGACCTTGGTCAATGCGTTCGGGGCGATCGCGTGGTCCAGGTCGATCGCAAAAGCAAGAATATTCGGGATGCTGCCGGCGTACGCGCGAAGTTCGGTGTCGATCCGCAGCACATTCCCGATTACCTCGCCCTCGTCGGCGATACCGCGGATGGATATCCAGGCATCGGGGGCATCGGCCCCACAACGGCAGCCCGGCTCATCAACCAGTACGGCCCGCTGGAACAGTTTCCGGAACACGTCCTGCGTCCCGACCGTCGCGAGATGGCGCTGCTCTTCAAACAGCTCGCCACGTTGCGGACCGATGCGCCGCTCTTCGGTTCGGTGGAGGAGCTTCGGTGGCGCGGGCCCGGGCCTGCGTTCGCTGACTGGACCAGTCGCATGGCCGATTCCCGATTGCTTGATCGCGCGGCCAAGGCATTGTCGAAATGACGGGTCCTCGTTCGACGTAGTGGTAGGAGAGACAAACGACAACTATCACGTGGGAGGACAGGACAATGCGATTCATGGTGATCATCAAGGCCGACGAGAATTCGGAAGCGGGCGTCATGCCGGATCAGCGACTGCTGTCCGAAATGGGGAAGTACAACGAGGAGCTGGTGAAGGCTGGTGTCATGCTGGCCGGGGAAGGGCTGCACCCGAGCTCGAAGGGGGCGCGCGTGCGCTTTTCCGGATCGAAGCGTACGGTCATCGATGGTCCGTTCGCCGAGGCGAAGGAACTCGTCGCGGGGTTCTGGCTCATCCAGGTGAAGTCGAAGGAAGAGGCGATCGAGTGGGTGAAGAAGATCCCGAACCCGATGCCAGGCACTGAGAGCGAAGTCGAGATTCGCCAGGTGTTTGAAGCGGACGATTTCGGCGCGGAATTCACGCCGGAACTGCGCGAGCAGGAAGAGCGCATCGCCACCATGGCAGCTGCCAACGCCAGGCGCTGATCGTCGAGCGGCCCGGCCGGTGGCGCTTGCATCGCCTCGGCCGGTTGGTGTGATTGGAGGCCGTGACGGCCAACGTTCAGCACACCATCGACGCGGTCTGGAGAATGGAGTCGGCGAAACTGATCGCCGGACTGACGCGCATCGTCGGTGATGTCGGCCTCGCCGAGGATCTCGCGCAGGACGCTCTCGTCGCGGCGCTCGAACGCTGGCCGGACGCTGGCGTGCCGGACAATCCGGGCGCGTGGCTCATGGGGACGGCGAAGCATCGCGCGATCGATCATCTGCGCCGGACACGCATGCTCGAACGCAAGCACGAGATGATCGGACGCGAGCTGGAAGAATGGCAGGACGCAGCGGTCAGCGATCTCGACGCGGCCATTGATGATCACGTGGGCGACGACGTCCTGCGGCTCATCTTCATGACCTGTCATCCGGTGCTGACCACCGATGCGCGCGTCGCGCTCACCCTTCGCCTCCTCGGCGGGCTCACGACCTCCGAGATTGCGCGCGCTTTCCTCTCGTCCGAGCCGACGATTGCGCAGCGAATCGTGCGCGCCAAGAAATCCCTCGCCGATGCGAAAGTGCCGTTCGAGGTTCCCCGCGGTGAGGAGCTCGCGTCGCGGCTGTCGTCCGTGCTGGAGGTCATTTACCTCGTATTCAACGAAGGCTATTCGGCCACGTCTGGAGAAGACTGGGTGCGTCCAGCCTTGTGCGAGGATGCGATGCGGCTTGGGCGGGTGCTCGCGGAGCTTCAGCCGGGCGAGCCTGAAGTCCATGGCCTCGTTGCGCTCATGGAAATCCAGGCATCACGTCTGCGCGCCCGGGTGGACCCGGCCGGCAAGCCGGTACTGCTCATGGACCAGGATCGGGGTCGCTGGGACCAGATGCTGATCCGGCGCGGCCTCGCCGCCATCGACCGGGCGCGCGCGATCGGACAACGCCCTGGTGCATACCTGCTGCAGGCGGAGATCGCTGCCTGCCATGCTCGCGCGCGTGCGCCAGGGGAAACCGATTG
Source organism: Gemmatimonadaceae bacterium (assembly GCA_035626995.1). Taxonomy (GTDB): domain Bacteria; phylum Gemmatimonadota; class Gemmatimonadetes; order Gemmatimonadales; family Gemmatimonadaceae; genus DASPMP01. Next base: position 4,145 of record DASPMP010000344.1, on the reverse strand, counting down.
GTCGCGGATCGCCGAGCTGTACCGCTCTCTGGCGGATGTCATGCCGACACCCGTCGTTGAACTCAACCGCGCCGTAGCCGTCGGCATGGCGGAGGGACCGGAAGCAGGTCTGGCGGTCGCGGATCCGCTGCGATCAGAGAAGAGCATGGCGCGGTATCATCTGCTCCCCGCCGTTCGCGGCGACTTTCTCGCAAAGCTTGGCAGGAATGAAGAGGCACGTGCCGAGTTCCTTCGCGCTGCCGACCTCACCCAGAATGCCCGGGAGCGAGAGTTCCTGCTATCGAAAGCAGCGGGCCAGGCGAATTAGCGCCCGGCTCTCGGCTCTCGGCTCTCGGCGTTCGGCTCTGAAAACAAAACGGCCCGCGCGAATGCGCGGGCCGTTTCGTTCATTCGAGGCGCTACTTACTGGTCTTGGTCCTGTCCCGCAGCTGCCGCGGTATTGGCGGCCGGTGAGGCGCGACCAGCCTTCAGGTCGTTCCAGTTGAGAATGGTGTTGAAGCCGAGCATGTAAGTCCCCTGCGTCTGCCAGCGCCAGAAGGGACGAATTGCGAACATCACGACATGCCCCTCTCCGACCGGCGCATCCACGACCTGTGCGCGTCCGGAAAGCGCCTGGCCGCCGGATAGCGTACCGCTCAGCAGGATGTCGTTCGGGCTGCTTGGAAACTGCAGCACCACACGGGGGCGGGTTGTCGGATCGACCTGTGCTCCACCGCCACCACCGCCACCACCGCCGCCACCGGCGCCACCGCTGGTGGCGGAGTCGGTGGCACCACCAGCCGCCGCACGCCCACCACGACGGCCCTCCGTAGCGACAACGGGACCCTCCCATGGTGAGAGTTGCGGCCGGTTGTTCGACGCCATCGGCGTGATGTTCTGCGACGTGCCCGCCTGCTGCGCGCCGCCAAAGCCACCGAAGCCACCGCCGCCCGCGCCAGCAACACTCAGCACAGGCGCCTGATTGAAGTACACCGGCAGCTGGTCGCCTTCGTAGCCGTAGACGATCGGGCTACCCTTGTCCGCGATCCGCGAACGAACGATGGAGCCGCGAACGAACAGGTTGTCCGGGTTCTCCACGGTGACGCCGCTCGTGAAGTTGTACTCCGGGAAGATCAGCGCCGTCGAGCCTTCGGTAATCAGCGTGCCGCCCTGCTGCACGAACTTGTACAGCTCGAACAGTCCTTCGACGCCCATACCCCCTCGGATATCGTCGCTCTGGTCCTGGGCGCCGAGGTTGGGCGTTTCCGCCGTCTTCTTGTATGGCAACGGCGTCTTCCCCGTGCGCGCAATGCCGTTCACCTGCGACTGTGCGTTGCCGCCGACGTGCGGATAGATGATGACGTCGTACTTCGCGCGCAGGTTCCCGTCGCGGAGCTTCTGATCCGCGAAGTAGGTGTAGGGAACGCCGTAGGTATCGAGCGCGGCGCGCACCCAGCCTTCGTCCTGCGTTCGCTGCCAGGCGTGCACGTAGCCGATGCGAGGCACGTCGAGGTCATGCGACTTGACGGTCGGCGCAGACACCACCGCGACTCCCGAGAGCCCGAGCTCGATGAGCACCGGCTCGATCTGGGCGCGATTGGCATTCGGGATGATGAATGAACCGGCGCTTAACTGCTTGCCGCCCACTGAGAAGCTTTCTTCGGCGGCGCTCATCTTCGTGCGCGCGAAGCGGAAGCGGAACGTGGCCAGGTTGTTGTCGCTGTTGTTGTCGACGATGATCGTGCTGCCCTGACCCTCGATCCCGCCCGGTGCGCGAACATCCGCGCTCACGAGCGTCATCGGCTGCGTCAGGATCGCCTTGTCGCTGACCGGCGTCAGCACGATGTTGCGCAACAGCTGGTAGGTCCAGCCAGTGTCATCATAGGGGCGTGGATTCGCCGGCGAGAAGCTCTGGAGCGAGAAGTACATGTCGCCGATCGTGCGATAGGGCTGGTCCCCGCGCACGATGTAGTCACCCGCCTTTACATGCACGCTGCCCACCCTAAAGTCCGCGTTGGCGCGGTGGAACTCGAGTCCCTGGAAGCGCAGTGAGTTCACGACATCGGCCGCTTCCGCCTTCCGCCGCTGACCGGCCGGGATGACCCACGCGGCCGTGCTGGTATTGGCGCGATCGATCGCGCGCTTGTTCTTCAGCCAGTAGTTCTCGACGTATGTCTCGCGATTCTTGGCGACGTGGCTCAGCGCGAAGAGGACGCCGGACTGCGAGATGTTGACGTGGTTGCGGGGTCCCCACTTGATCTGCGAGAGCGGCGGATTCGGTCGGAACCACTCACGGCTCGTCGTGTTCGCATTGACGCGAAGGTTCGCGTTGTTGTCAGGCCCGTACGTCTGGACTTCGTAGAAGCGGCCGACCGCGTTATGCGCATGCGCCGCGAAGAACATGTAGTTCGGCGTCCAGCCGTCGTAGAACCCGTACGTCCACGCGCCGGGCACGCCGCGCTTCGTCAGCTCGCTGACGTCGTTCTTGGCCAGCGTCCACCATTCATCGACGGTGATCGCGTCGATGGCTTCGTTGTACGGGCCGGTCCCCGTGGATGCATAGAGATACGACGCGGATTCATGCAGGTCGTGCATGATCACCGGGTGGTACTCCAGGAAAAACTTCGTGACATTCTTCGACAGGGCGAGGAACTGGCCGATGTGGTCGCGGTTGTTGTCATGCGCCACGTACTTGCCCCAGTACATCAGCGGCAGGCGGGCGTCGCCCTGCGCGCGCTTCTTGTTGAAGTAGTAGGTGTCCACCTGCTTCTCGCGGCCGTCCACCTCGATGACCGGCGTGATCGCGACGATGACATTCTTCCGGATGTTCTGGATGAACGGCGTCTCCTGCACGATCAGGCGGTAGGCCAGCTCCTGCAGCGTCTCGGGCCCGCCGTTTTCCGTCGAGTGCATGCCGCTGGTCAGCCAGTACATGGGCTTCGTCTCCGCGATCAGCCGCCGGGCGTCCGCCTCCGGCGTCTTCCGCGGGTCGGTGAGCGACATCATGCTCGCCTTCCAGCTATCCAGGTTGCGCAGGGTTTCCTCATCGGAAATCAGCAGCACGACCATGTCCCGACCCTCTTCGGTCTTGCCGAGGGTCCACATCCGTGCGCGCTCCGACGCGTTGTCGAGCGCGGCAAAGTATCTGTGAATGTCCTTCGCGTAGGTCAGCTCGCCGGGAGTGCCCGCGATGCGCCCGTGAAATTTCAGGGGGGTAGGGACGGTGCTGCTCGCGGGGAGATGGTCGACGAGCTCCGTCGTGATTCGCGGATCCTGCAGATACTCCTTGATCTTCGCCGTGTAGGCGGAGTCGATCGGCTGCTGCTGTGCAGCGGCGGGGGCCGCGGCGACCAGGGCGATCGCAACCGCGCGGCGGGTATTACGCCACATCCTGCCTCCTCTAAAAAAGTCGGGTGGAGAGACGTAGAGATACGGCCTGGACCGGACTTTCGTTAGGTCGCGTTATTTCCCGAACCACATCCGCGCGGCCACGGCAATGAGGAACACGGCGAAGGTTCGCTTGAGCGCGAGCGCAGACATCGATTGCGCGATCCGTGCTCCCACTGGCGACCCGAGAAATACGCCGAGTGCGAGCAGCAAGGCCGGCACTGCCCGAACGTGGCCGGCCTTGTAGTAGGTGTAGGCGCCAAGCGCGCCGATGGGCAGCAGGAAGATCGCGAGCGAGGTGCCGGTCGCTGTTTGCGCCGGAAACTTCGCAAGCAGGATCAGCGCGGGCACGATCACGATCCCACCGCCGATGCCGAACATGCCGGCGAGCACGCCGGCCCCGAGGCCGATCGCAATAAAGAGGAGTGATGGCATGGGCTAGATTCTAAGACAGATCGGACGTTGCGGGGGGCTCAACCGGATGAAATGGTCCTGGCGCGTCGGTTCCGTCTCGGGAATCGCGCTGTATCTGCACGCGACATTTCTGCTGTTGCTCGCCTGGGTGGCCGTCGGCGAATACCAGCGGTCGCGCAGCGTAAGCGCAGCCGCCGCGGGGGTGGCGTTTGTCGTCGCGGTGTTCCTCACCGTCGTGCTGCACGAGTTCGGTCATGCGTTTGCGGCACGACGCTACGGCATAAAAACGCGCGACATCACACTGCTCCCGATCGGCGGCGTCGCTCGCCTTGAGCGGATGCCCCGCGAACCGCGGCAGGAGATGG
>DASPMP010000343.1:0-21134 GCA_035626995.1 Gemmatimonadaceae bacterium | reverse complement strand
GGTGGACTTCAGGAACGCACGTGGGGTGTCGCTTCCCCGCACCGCCGTCAACTGGAGCAGCCAGGACATCACGATCGCACGCGTTACTGCGGGAACCATCACGGCGGTCGGCCCCGGCTCGACGTACATCGTCGGCGTCAGCCCGGAGAACACGCTCCGTCGCGACTCGTTGCTGGTCACCGTAACCAACAGCGCGACATCCGTCACCGTTTCCCCGGCGACGCCTGCCACGCTCACGGCAATTGGCGCAACGACCGCACTGACCGCCGTCGTTCGGAACGCGTCGGGTGCACAGATCACGGGAGCGCCGGTGGCCTGGTCCATCGTGAGTGGCTCGTCGGTGAGTGTGGACGCAGCAACGGGCGTCGTTACGGCGCTGGCGAATGGCGCGTCGACGGTGCGCGCGACCTCCGGCACCGCAACCGGTGACGTCGTCGTCAACGTTGCCCAGCTCATCTCCGCATCGCGATCGGTCGTTACGGCATCGCCGACCACACTCGCGGCGAATGGGACAAGCACCTCCACCCTCACCGTGCAGCTCCGGGATGCCAACGACGTCGACATCCCGGTGGGCGGCGCCACGGTGACCCTCGCGCAGAGTCCGGCGATATCCACGATCGGCGCGGTCACAGACAACGCCAACGGTAGTTATTCGGCCACGCTTACAGCCGGCACCGTCGCAGGCGCCACGAACGTGAGTGCGGTCGTGAATGGCCAGACGCTCAGCACTGCGGCGGTCGTGTCGTTCACCGGAGCGGCGGCTTCACAGTATCTCGTGTCCGTCTCGCCGTCGTCGCCGCCCGTGGCTGGCGCAACAGTCACGGTGACCGCGCGCATCGCCGACGCGAATGGCAATGCCGTCGCAACTGCCGGCAACGTCGTCACCTGGTCGAGCACCGGTGGCGGATCGTTCAGCGCACCCACGTCCATCACGGATGCGAGCGGCTCGGCGACGGTCACCTTCACGACGAGTACCACGGCCACACCGCACTCCGTGACCGCGACGACGGGCGCGCTGACCGGCACCAGTCAACTCATTGTCCCGCAGGCTGGCGCTGCTGCCGCTTACGTCGTTGCGCCCTCCACCACGTCGCCCGCAGCTGGGAGCGCGGTTTCGGTCTCCGCACAGCTGGTGGATGCGAACAACAACGCCCTCGCTCTTGCTGGCCAGACGGTGACCTGGACCAAGTCGGCCGCGAACGGCTCGTTTTCGGCCGCAACGTCGCTGACCAACGCCCAGGGCATTGCGGTCATCACACTGAATAGCCACACGGTGAGCGGCACCACCACTACCGTGACCGCCACGACCGGCGCCCTCTCAGGCACGAGTGCCGCAATCACCACGGTGGCCGGGCCGGCAGCGCAGCTTCTCGTCATCCAGGCGCCCACCGCATCTCCCCAGAGCGGCGTCGCCTTCCCCGCTCAGCCCAGCATCCAGCTGCGCGACGCGCAGGGAAATGACGTCAGCACCGCGAATGTCTCGGTAACCGCGAGCATGACGTCTGGAAGCGGCGCCTTGACGGGTTCGACCATCGCGCAAACCAACACCTCCGGGCTGGCGACGTTCTCCGACCTGGCGATCTCCGGTCTCGTTGGTGCGAAGACACTCACGTTTGCGGTATCCGGCGTCGGCAGCGCCACGGCTGGTATCACGCTGACCGCGGGCCCTGCGACCCAGATCATCCTGAACGCGGGCAACAATCAGACAGCAACGGTTGGTGGAACGGTAGCGACGCCGCCCTCAGTGGTCGTGCGTGATGCCGCGGGCAATCCTGTCGTGAGTGTCGATGTCACATTCACCGTCACCGCGGGCGCTGGCGTCACCGTGCCGGCGAGCGGCACGGCGGTTCCCACTGACGCATCCGGTGTCGCGTCCCTTGGCTCGTGGACACTTGGCACGTCTGCGGGTGCGAACAGTCTCGAAGCAACTGTCGCTTCCGCATCACTCATCGGCGAACCTGTCACCTTCACAGCAACAGCCACGGTGGGCTCCGCGACGCAGATCGTCGCGCAGAGCGCGCTGACACAGACGGCGACGGTTGGGACTGCAGTGAGCGCAGCGCCGTCGGTGCTCGTGCACGATGCGAGCAACAACCCCATCCCGAATTTCAGCGTCACCTTTGCGTTGACGGCGAGCGGTGGTGCCGGGGGCGCGATCAGCAGCCCCGCCACGGTGCTCACCAATGCCTCGGGCATCGCGACGCTGGCGTCGTGGACCGTAGGCCAGGCCGCAGGAACGAACAACAACACGGTCACGGCCACTGGCGCCGGCCTTGGAACGATCACCTTCAACGCGTCCGGCGTAGCGGGTGCGGCGCAGAACATCATCGCGAACAGCGCCACGTCGCAGTCCGCGACGGTTGCTACTTCCGTAACGGCACCTTCGGTCATCGTCCGCGACGCGTACAATAACCCCGTTGCCGGCGTCCCGGTCGCGTTCGCGTTGACGGCGAGCGGTGGCGCGGGCGGTGCGATTGGCGCCGCGACGCCGCTGACTGATGCGAACGGCGTTGCGTCGCTTGCGTCGTGGACGCTCGGACAGTCTTCAGGAACCGGTAACAACATCGTGACGGCGTCGGTTGCGGGGCTGACGGGCAGCCCGGTCACCTTCATCGCCTCCGGCACCGCGGGGAACGCGGCGTCCCTCGTCGCGAACAGTGCAGTGTCACAGAGCGCGGCGGTGGGCACCGCGGTCGCGGCGCCGCCATCCGTGATCGTGCGTGACCAGTTCAACAATCCCGTCGGCGCTGGCGTGAACGTGACCTTCGCGGTCACCGCGGCGGCGAACGGCGGCACGATCGATCCTGCTGCGACGGTCCCAACGAATGCGGCAGGCATCGCGACGCTCACGTCATGGACCCTTGGAACCGCGGCGGGGACGGCGAACAACACGGTCACCGCGACCATTCCGGCGCTCAACGTCGTGACGTTCAATGCCTCGGGCACTGCGGGGAGCGCGACGCAAATCGTCATCGCGACCCAGCCGTCGGCGACAGCCACCGCTGGTGTCCCCTTTACCCAGCAGCCGGTGCTCGAGCTGCGTGACGCGCAGAACAACCTCGTCACCAACAACAACTCGACGGTGGTAACCGCGACTCGCCTCGGCGGGGCGGGTAGCCTGCAAGGGACGACGACCGCGACGGCTGTCGGCGGCGTCGTTGCGTTCACCAACCTGGCGCACAGCACCGGCAGCACGATCACCATCCAGTTCACCGCAGGTGGCCTCACCAGCGCCACGTCGAACAACCTGATCGTGAGCGGGCCTGATCATTACATCGTCACCGTTCCGGCGACCGCTGCGGCGGGGACCACCGTCATCGCATCGGCGCAGCTCGTGGACGCGGGCAACACTCCGGTCGCGATCTCGAATCGAACGGTGAGCTGGACGAGCAATACCAATGGCGGAGCGCTGTTCGCCGGCGGCGCACAGTTCAGCACTCCGACGTCGTCGACTGACGCCACTGGCCGAGCTGAAATCGCGTATACCGTTCCGACGACGGCTGGGAACACCCACGCCATCCGCGCGACCGACAACACGGCGCTCGTTGGTACGAGCACGAACCTGACTGTCGTTGCTGCGGCTCCCGCACAGCTGGCATTTGCGGTGCAGCCTGCCGACGTCGAAGCCAATGCCGTGATGTCGCCGGCCGTCGACGTGGAGGTTCACGACGCATTCGGCAATCTCGTCCTTGCTGATCCCAATGCCGGCGCGACGGAAACGGTGTCGCTTGCATTCACGACCGGGACGAACACCGAGGGCGCCGCCCTCTCGGCTACCCTGCCCCAGGCGATCAACTGGACGACGGGGCGCGCGACCTTCGCTGATATCTCGGTAAACCTCGCTGGCAACTACGGCTTCACCGCAAGCGAAACCGGCTTTGCGGCAGTACTGACAGACGCGACGAGCAACGACTTTGACGTCCTCGCCACCACCGCGACGATCTCGGCGTCGACGAATCTCACCGAAGCAGCGCTGAACAGCGGCACACTGACGGTGCAGATCACGAACGGCACATTCGCCGCTCCGACCGTTGCGGATTTCGCACTCGTTGGCGCACCTGCCGGCGTAACGATCGCGGGCGTCACGCCCAACGGAAGCACGGAAGTGCTTCTCGATCTTGATTTTGATGGCACTGATTTCGATGCCGTCGCCAACACTGCGGTGAACGTGCTGGCCAGCGCGCTCGCGACGGGAACGCCCGCGTCGACCAATACCGCAGCGGTTGCACCGACCGCTGCGAGTTCGGCCGTGCTTTCGGGGCCGGCGACGATCGAGGCGAATGCGGTTTCTGGGGCAATCACGCTTGAAGCCCGTGAAGCCAACGGCACCTCAATGACAGTCGGCACGGCGGAGGAATTCGCACTTTCCAGCAACTCGCCGGGCTCGTTGCAATTCTCGCTGAACCCGGATGGCTCGAGCCCGACAACGACGGCGACAATTCCCAGTGGCGCGACCGGCACCACCTTCTACTATCGCGATGACGCGCAGGGCAGCCATCTCCTCACCGCTGCAGATGGCGCTGATGAAGGGGCAGCGCTTGGATCGCCGGCGCACGGCATCCAGGTCCTGACGCCATCTGCGGCCATCACTGCGACCAATCCCGGTTCGCTCACCGAGACGAACCTCGATGGCGCGACCGTGACGGTGACGCTCACGAATGCGACATATGACGCCGTGATTGGAGCGGCCGATTTCTCGCTGGCGACGGCGCCTGCAGGCACGTCTATCCTGTCGGTGAACCGCGTCAGCAACACCGTCGCGGTCCTTACACTCGATTACGACCTCACCGACTTCGACGCCGCCACGACGATCTCTGTCAATGTGCTGGCTGGCGCTCTGGCAAGCGGCGTTCCGGTCGCCACCGGTACGGTTGCGGTCGCACCTGACGCCGCGAATGCCGCCGCGCTGAGCGGCCCGGCGACGGTCGAAGCCAATGCCGTCACTGGCGCCATCACGCTCGAAGCCCGCGAGACGAACGGCACACCGATGATCGTTGGCGCGAACGAAGCGTTCACCCTCACGAGCACTTCGGGGGGACAGTTTTCGACCAACGCTGATGGCTCAGGGGTAACCACCACGTTCACGATCCCATCTGGCTCGGCCAGCACGACGCTGTTCTATCGCGATCCAACGCCTGGCAGCTTCACGCTGACGGCGACTGATGGCGCGGACGATGGCGCGGCACTCGGTGCACCGACGCACAACATTCTTGTCCTGGCATCAACAGCGGCGATCACCGGTACGACGCCGACGCCGCTGGCGGAGTCGACGCTGAATGGCGCAACGGTGACGGTGACCCTCACCGATGGGACGTTTGCAGCCTCACTTGCCGCGGATGGCAGCGACTTCAGCCTGGCGAACTTTCCGCCCGGTACGGCCATCAGCGCCGCATCACGCAGCAGTGCAACAGTTGCGATCATCACGCTTTCCTTCGTGGGTTCAGGCGGCGCACCGCAGAACCTGTCCATAAATGTGCTTGCCTCCGCGCTCGCGACTGGTACTCCCGCGACGACCGGAACCGTTCCGGTGACCAATGACGTTCCCTGATTCCCTGTCTTAGCCTCCCTCATGTTCTGTCGAAACTGCGGAACGCAAGTCTCTGACGGCGCGGCATTCTGCGCCAATTGCGGCACGCCGGTCAGCGAATCGGCGGGCGTCGCCGTGGCTGTTGCCAACACTGGCGCCGCTCCCGCCCCGCTGAATCCCGACAGCGACCAGTCGCTCAAGCTGCTGGAAATGGTGAAGGCGGAGCTCGGCCGCGACTATCGTATCGACAAGGAGCTGGGCCGCGGCGGCATGGCGGTCGTCTACAAGGGCGTCGAGATGGCGCTCGAACGCACGGTCGCGCTGAAGGTCGTTCCACCGGATCATGCCAACGCGGGTCAGGCCGCGGAGCGATTCCGTCGCGAGGCCAAGCTGGCGGCGTCGCTCGACCATCCGAACATCATTCCGGTGTACCGTGTCGGCCAGGCCGGCCCGCTGCACTACATGGCGATGAAGTTCGTCGAGGGGCGTGCCGTCGACGCGGTCATCGAGCAGCAGGGCGCCCTTCCCCTCACCGTCGTCGTCGCCATCCTTCGCGCGGCGGCGGCCGGTCTCGCCTTCGCGCATGAACGAAAGATCATTCACCGCGACATCAAGCCCGCGAACATCCTGATCGACAAGGATGGGCGCGTGATGGTGTCCGACTTCGGCATCGCACGCGCGCTCGAGGAAGTCTCGATGACCGCGAGCGGCATGATGATCGGCACGCCGTACTACATGTCCCCCGAGCAATGCGGCGGACAGAAAGTCAGCCCGCAGAGCGACCAGTACTCCCTCGGCATCATGGCATTCCAGATGCTCACGGGTGAAGTGCCATTCCTCGCGGACTCGATGGTGGGCGTCATTCAGCACCATTACATGACGCCAGTGCCGGACATCAACGCCGTGCGCGAAGGAGTGCCGAGAGAGCTGCTCGACATCATCTACTGCGCGCTGAACAAGGATCCGAACGACCGTTTCCCGACCACGAAGGACATGGCGGTCGCGCTGGACAACGTTCCGCTGAGTGACACGGAGCGTGAGGACGCTGAGGAGATGCTCAAGCAGCTCTCGTCCGGCCAGCCAATCGCGAAGGTGCGGACGGGCACGCTGCCGCCGCTCAACCTGACCATTTCCGGCCCTGGCCCGAAGGTACAGCCGCGGCCTGTCACGCAGCCCCGTGCGCGTCCGACCATTCCCCGCGGCGTCACGCGACGCAAACGGAAGAAGAACCCGAAGGTGCTCGCGACAGCAATCGGGTTGTTCGGATTGCTCGTCACCACGACGGGCTATCTCGCCTTCACCGAATTCCAGCGCAGCCGCGCCGAAGACGCGGAGCGTGAGCGCCAGCGCCAGCTGGCACTGGCGCAGCAGGCCGCTGCCCAGGGACGCGTGGTCGTGTCCGGGCTTCCCGAGGGCGGCAATGTGCTGCTCCAGAATCGTCTCCTCCGGAATGGTGACACGTTCACCGGTGATTCCGGTTTCGTCTACGAAGCCACGGTCCGCGCCCCCGGTCACGTCACCGCCACGCGCATTGTCACAGTGACGGCTGGCATCACGGACACAATTCAGTTCTCCCTTGTTCCCCTCTCGGCCGCGGGCAACACGCCGGCAGCACCCCAGTCGCGCCCCGCGGCTACGCAGGCAACGGTTTCCCGGGACTCCGGCGCTGTGCGATTCATCGTCTCGCCGCTGCACGCGGAGATCGTCGTGAACGGTCGCGTCGTTGGCTCCGGGCGCATCGAACGACGGCTGCCGGTCGGCTCGCATACAGTGACCTTCCGTGCGCCGAGCTGCGATCCTGAGCAACGCAGCGTCACGGTAGAACGCGAAGCCGTGCAGATCATGACTCCGGTCACACTCACATGCCGTTGATGCGTTCTCTCGCCGTCGCGATGCTCATTGCGGCGCCTCTCGCCGCGTCCGCACAGCAATCCACCGCGGATCAGCTGCAGCGCGCCAAGGACATGTACGCCGCCTTCAACATCGAAGGCGCGCGTCCCATCCTGCTGAACATCATCTCGCCGAACTACCTGCTGTCGGTGACTCCCGCGCAGAAGGTAGAGGCGCTCAAGTATCTCGGCGCGTCGTACGCCATCCTGGACAAGGCGGATTCTGCCGCGACGTTTTTCACTGCGGCACTCGATTTCGATCCCTTCACGTCGCTCGACGCGCGCGAGTTCAGTTCGGCCGAGCAGTCGGCGTTCAACGCGGCGAAACAGCGCATCTTCAAGGTTGCCATCCGACCGGTGGCGCCGAAAGTGCTCGATACGACGCATGCCTTCCGCCTGATCACCACCCACCGTGCGAACCTCACCGTCACGCTTATCGACACGCGTGACACCTCGCGCCGCGAGATCCTCTACCAGGCGGACAACGACGGCCTGCGCGACATCCCCTGGCAGGGGCTGCTCCGGAGCGGCGAGCGCGCGGATTCCACGATCTATGAGCTTCGCGCCGAGGGGCGCAGCCTGAACGCGGGAGCCGGGAATGTCACCGTCGACCGCCAACTGTTCCGGATCGAGCATGTCTTCGCACCACTCGAGGACACGCTCCGCTCCTTCGCGGACACCGAGCTGCTGATCGAGGAATACCAGCCTTCTGCGCCGTGGTTCGACCTCATCAAAGGATCGGCTCTGGCCCTGGCCGCGATCAGCATTCCTGTGATGGCGCTGGACAACGACGTGCCCTGGCGTGGACACGCGGCTGTGGCTGCCGGCGTCGGCGCTGCGGCGGGCGGCATCGCCTTCCAGTTCCGGCGGCAGAACCGCAAGATCCCGGCGAACGTGGCCGAGAACGAGCGTCGCCGTGCGCAGCGCAACGAATTCAACGCCGTGGTCCGTGCACGCAACGCACAGCGCGTCGCCGCGACGATCCTGCTCATCTGCCCCGCGACGGGGTGCCCGCGATGAGACGCCAAACCTTCGTACTCTCGACCGTGCTCCTTGCAGCGCTCTCGGTGACTGCCGACGCGCAGGTGCGCTTCGAGCGGACCGGCTATCGGCTCACGAGCATCGGTGAACGGGTGACTGTCTCGGCACGCGCGCAGGGGACGACGCCCATCCGGTGGCACATCAGCGATCCCGGCATTGCCTCCGTTACGGCCCGCGGTGTCGTCGAGGCGAAGAAGGCCGGCTACACCCGACTGTGGGCGGTGGCAGGTGACGATTCGGCATCCGCCATCATTCTCGTGGATCAGTGGGCGGCCCGCTTCGATTTCTATCCGTCGGTCGTGCGTTTGCACGCTGTTGGCGACAGCCTCCCGCTGCGCGTTCAGGTGCGCGACGCGGCGGGTCACCTGATTGCGGATGCCGCGCGCCGCACGTCGTCCTCGTGCCACAGCCTCAACGATCGTGTAGCGCAGCTCGCGTCGAATGGGCGGATCACTGCCCGGAGCAACGGCGTAACGTATGTGCGCTGTACCGACCGCGGCATCGCGGACAGTGTCCGCGTCGAGGTTCGCCAGCGGGCGGCATCGGCGGTGATTTCCGACAAGCTTGGATTCGCGAACCGCGTCGTCGGCGACACCTTCCGCCTCCGTGTGACTGCACGTGATGCATCGGGCGGCGAGATCCGCGATGTACGAGCGACGTGGGCATCCGTCAACAGCGGCATCGTCGCTGTCGATCCGCTGTCGGGTCTGGCGCGCTCCGTGTCGCCGGGTGAAACGAAGATCGTTGCGCAGGTCGGTGACATCACCGACACGGTTGCGGTGGCTGTCGTGGCAGGCTCAGGGCTGCAGGTCCTGATGGCCGACGCCGGGTCGCTCCCGTCACTCAGCGAGCCAACGGCGCCGACGCTGCGACTCCAGAATCTCTACCTCATCGTCGGCGACACCGCCCGTGTCACCCCGAAAGACGGCGCTGGCGCGGCCATGAACGAGACCGAGTTCCGTCTCAGCTCAAACGACGAACGTGTGGTCGCCGCGATCAGCGGACAGCGCGTTGTAGCGTTGCGTCCTGGCAACACGTACGTGGTGGCCCAGGCGGGGAGTATCCGCGATTCACTCGTCGTCAGCATTCGTGAGAAGGCAGATCCTTCCGCGTCCGCGACGGAAGTCGCGACGACGGTGGCATTCGTCCGCCCGACCTTCAACATCGACTCGGCGCGCGCGCACAATGCCAGTCAGCTCGACAGCGCGTCGCGCGCCATTCGGCGACAGAGCGTGGTGGCGGTTTACAGCGGACGCATGATTGGGATCTCGGCCCTGGTGATCCACGCTGGCCACGCGACACGCGATACCAACTTCCTCGACAAGCGCACTGGCCTGCTCTACGGGGGTACGGCGGAGATCGCGCCGCACCGGCGCATTCGCATGTCCGCCAGCCTTCGCGCGGGGACGTTGTCGCCCACGGGTTCGTCCGGTGAGGAGCTCGACGTCACCGAAGCAGAGGCGGACATCACCCTCAGCCCCGCTCCATGGTTCGGCTTGCGCGGCGGATACGTGCGCCGGGTGACGAAGACTGAGCTGGCGACGCAGCGATGGGAGTTTCCGAAGGCTTCCGCCGTCGCGCGCTTCAACTTCGTGGGTGGCGCGATCACGACCATCACCGGCATCTCGGTATTGCCGGGCGCGAAGTACACCGGCTATCTCGATGCCCAGGGCGACGCCGTCGATCCCGATCCATTCAGTGTGGCCGGTGAAGCGGGGCTGGAACTGCACAGCGGCAGCTTTACGGCGGCCCTGCTGTACTACGCCGAGCGCTTCAGCTTCCCAACGGTGAACAACGCCGTCCAGGGCCGCACGGACCAGTTCTCGGCGCTGCGCCTCCGCGTCGGCTTCCAGATGGGCCGCTAACCTAGCGCGCTTCCGGCCGTTTCCTGCTCTTTCAGCGTCAGTCAGTAACAACAGTGCGTACCCCGTGGGACGTGTCTATGTAGCTGCCGAGTAACGCAGAAGGAGCAGGAACAAACAGGAAGGGGCATGACAACGGCGACAAGGGGCATGACAACGGCGACACAAACAGCGAATTCGTTTGCCTGCTCCTTCCTGCCGTTTCCTGCCCCTTCGGCGTTAGTCGGCAGCTACATGAGCGCCAGAGTGCAGCACCCGGTGCTTGAGCGAGCTCCGCATGACGAAGCGCCTCACCACAGGCCGAGTGCCGAAGCCGATGAGGAGGGCCAATTCAACATCCGAGCAGCGCACGTAGTTCAACGTTTGTCCTGCATGGGCCTTGCTCAGTTCCCCGGACTTCACCTCGACCAGCAGCACCCGGTTGATCAGCAGGTCGGCGCGGTACGAGCGCACCACCACGCCGTCGTACCACACGACGATCGGGAATTCGCGCGCGACCTCGAGCCCGGCCTTTCGGCACTCGTGCGCGAGTGCGCCGACGTACACAACTTCGGGTAGACCGCTGCCGAGGGTGTTGAAAACGCGGTGCGCACCACCGATGACCAGCGCAGTCGTATCGTCTTCATCCATGCACTCAAGATGAGACGGGGTCCGCAATCCGGCGGATCAAACCCGCCGGCCTGAAATCCTATCGCTGCTGGACGTACAGGCCGGGCGCGGCGGTCGGAAACACCGGCAGCGCGAGCTCGGCATGCGTGTCCGGATGGTACAGCTTGACCGAGATGTTGCCGGGCTTCTGCGCAAATCGCAGCGCCGCCCAGGGACCACCCAGGTCGAGCAGCGTGCGCACCTTCGACGTATCGAATGGTGTCAGCACGACGGACACTCGTTCGCCCGAACGCCAGGTCACTGGCTGCACCGCCTCTTCCAGGCCGAGCAGCTTCCGTCCGACCTGGACCTCCACGAGCGCGCTGGGCAGGCTGTCCACCAACCCGGTGGCGCCAACGGTCATCCCATACACGGGCGTCGAGCGAGGCGCATCCGCGGCGGCGTATGGCGCGAAGAACGCGCGCACGGGACGCATGGCGTCGATGAACTCGAACGCCTGCCGTCCGCCACGACCGAGTCGCGGATCCGCGCGAAGTGCCGCGTCAGCCGTCGCCAGGAACTCGTCGAACTGCTCCACGAAATCTGCCACATCAAACGGATTGGCATCGAGCCGCGAGCCCTGAATCGTGTCCGCGAATGGGAAGCGTCCCGCAAGTCGCGTCGCGAAGAAGTTGCGAAGTTGCTGGTATGACGCGACCGCGGCCTGGCTTCCGCCCGGCACGCATCGGCTGGCGACGGCGGCGTGGAACTGGCGCCGACGCAGCTCGAACGGATCGTTCGTATCCCCGGTGGGCGCAGGACGAGACCCCAGCTCGCGACACGCTTCCAGGCTCGTCACTCCCAGATCGCCCGTGAGGTATCGGTGCAGTCTCCCCAATGAGCTCGACGGGTCCCCGCGCACGAAGCCGAGCACCGACGACGAGATGACTTCCCATCGCTCGAGCAACGCATTGGCGTTCACGACCTCCGACACCCGCGCATGACGCAGGAAGCGCAGCGATGGCTCCAGGCCGGTTGCCAGCGCGTGGATCTCTGTCTCGTGCTGAAAAAGCTTCGTGCTGAAGGGCAGCGAGTCCGTCGTGCCCAACGCGGCATAGCTCAGGGGAAGAACTCCCTGCCACTGAACAAATCCTGATCCCACCGGGGCGATGTAGTCGCGCGCCGTGAACGTGGCCTCCGCCATCGCCAGGGCCTGTTCGGCCTGACGCACCGCCGACGCGAGCAGATGCATTGCCTGCTCATCGGCGCCGAGGGTGTCCAGCATGGCCGCGACCCGAATGAGGCGTGCCGCAGCGCCGCTGAGGTTGATCCCCTGCGCGCGAATCTCGGCGAAGGGATCGTCAACATCAGTAAGTGGCGTGAAACGCTGTGCGCTCGCCGTTACATCCACCGCCCGGTCGCGCAACTGCAGCTCCAGCGCCTGACTGAGGCGCTCCGGACGCTGGCCCGGGAACGCCGCCGACGTCGACACGACTGCCTGCCGGAACTCGCTCTGCAGCGACAGCACCAGCTCCAGGCTTCCCACATCCCACCGCAACCGGTGGTTTGGACGAATCTCATTCGCCACGACGCGCCCTTCAACCGGCTGCATGAGTCGGTAGGTATGCAATCGCGCAATCACATTGTGCAGGCGACGCGCGGACGAATCGGGCGCGAGGGTGTCGCGCGCGATGCGCACCGCGGCGAGCTGCAGGTGGGCGGACACGGTGTCCCGCACCATGCGCGCGAGCCGCAATCCCAGCACTGACGAATCGCCGACGGTGGGAAGGACGCCGCGTCGGGTATCGAGAAGATCCACCAACGATCCAAGCCCCTGCAGCGCCCGCAGATCGTCCGCGGGACGGATTGCGGTGTACCGCGGTGCCAGCTGACGCGATGCCGTACCGGCGACGTCCGAAACGAGCGTCACCACACGGCGCATGACCGTGGACGCCATCGCTGAGGAGACCGGGATCTTTGGCGCCGTGGCGCGGACCAGCGCATCCTCGAAGTCGGGCGCGTTGAAGGTCGAGTCGACGATCAGGCGCTCGGCGAACAGGTACTCGAGCAGCCCTGAAAGTTCCGAGACGGTACCAGACGACGAATCAGCGATCGAGTTGTACCGGTCGATGTTCTGGCTCAGCAGGCGCACTTCGTTCAGGTAGCGCGTTACCGACCGAGCGTCTGCGGGATCCAGCTCATCCGGCAGATACGACAACGACGGATCAGTCGATCCGAGGATGCGCTCCGCCCGCTCCATCAGTCGCTGGCGTGTCACGGGAAGCACGATGTCGCGAACACCCGCCATCATCGACGCGCGGATGTCGCCGGGGAGGCGCGAGAACCAGGAGCTGGGAATGAAGGGCGACCGAACCTGGATGTTCGGCACGTCGCGCATCTGCCCGACCAGCTCGATGACCGCCGCGTCGCGCGAACGACGCTCGACGGGGCTGGTACCATTGCCCGCGACCGGCTGTCCCTGCTGCTTCAGTTCATCCAGGTCGATGGCGACGCCAGACAGCACACGCGTCAGCGTTTCAGCGTCGCGGCGCAGCCCGTTGCTCGTACGATCGCTGGCGTGGAGCCCGTTCATGGTGCTCCACAAGCCGAAGCCGCCCCCGATGGCGATGAGGATGGCGGCTGCCTGCGCAATCACGACGCGGCGGTCTCGCGCAAAGCGCAGCTTCGCTGCCGCGCGGGCGAGTCCGGCCTCCTTGAAGATCTTGTCCGCGAAGAGGGAGCGGAGGAACACCATCCGGTGCGGTTCCTTCGCGATCTCCGCCGAAATGCGCGAGCTCGTGGGACGCTTCCCCTCGCGTTCCGTGAGCGTGGTCGAGAGCGCGCGCTCCTTCTCGTCAATCACGTCACCCGTGAAGTAGAACCCGCGGAAGAACAGCGATGGCCGACGTTCGCCGATGGGCATGAGCCGCGCGACGAACGACTTGAGCGCTTCCTGGATCTCGGAAAACTCCGACTCGAAGACAAAGACGCCAACGGAATCGCGGACTTGTTCGGGCGCGGCGAGCATCTCGTCGCGCAGGTCCGCCAGCTGCCGTTGGAGCTCAGTAAAGCCGTCGTCCACCCAACCCGGCTCGAATTTCATCTCCGGGTCGTTCGGATTCGACCAACCGAAGATGTCCTGGCGACGCGCCTCCGGCACCGACTCCGTAAAGCTTCGGAAGCCGGGCATGGTGTCGCACTTCGTCACGAGCACGTGCAGTGGGAGACGCACGCCAAGGAACCGGCGGGTGCGTTCGAGGAACACGCGGATGCGCTCGGCTTGCTCCTCCATCTTCTGTGAATCCAGGCGCGCATCCAGCAGGTCCGCGCAGGAGATCGTGACGATGATCCCGTTCAGCGGCGAGTCCGGGCGCTCGCGGCGGAGCATATGCAGGAGGGTGCTCCAGCCAATCGACGAATCCACAACCGTCTGGTCGGGCGGAAGCGTGGAGCTCCCTTCCGTCGCACCCGGCGCAGCAGCCGGTGCTTCCAGAACAACAGCGTCATCGTACAACCACCATTTCCCGGCGTCCTTCCGGAGCGAGTCCACTTCGATGGGCGGGCCCCATGGGAGTGGGAGACCGTTGTTCGCCAGGATTGTCTTTTTGCCCGAACCGTCGGCGCCGACCAGCATGAACCACGGCATGATCATGCGGTCCTTCGCGGACCCCTGCGCAACCCCTTCGCGTGAATCCAGGGATCGCTCGAGCGACTCCTTCAACGCGATGACGCGGCTCTTCCGGGCGGCGCCGCGATATTCCTCGGTGGTCGTTGCGAGAGCATCCTTGATGCGCTCTGCCGCCGTGATTGAAAGCGGGTCGGACGACGAATCCGTGGTTTCGTCGACCTCCTCGCCACCAAATACGAGATACCACAGGAGCGCGGCACCTGACGCCAGCGTCAGGACGATGAGCAGGATCGTGAGTCCGCTCATGGGTTTGCGTCCTGCGCGCTGTCAGTCACGATGCGGCCCGTCACGTCGGACAAGTCGGACGCCACGCGATTCCATGCGAGGTGCGAGATGACGATGTAGCCGACGACGACGGTGGCGAGAATTGCAGCCCACCGCTGGGCTGCCGTAAATCGCGACATCGCGTGCCCTTCGAGCGTTCGTGCGGCCGCCGACGGAAACAGTTGGCGATCGGGCGCGTACAGCATCAGCGCGTCGCCGCGATGCGTGTACTCGTACAGCCGCTGACGGTACTCAGCGAGCGCACGGGTCAACCCGAACTGCCGGTATTTCCCCTGGAATCCCGCCGCGAGCACCAGCAGATAGACGCGGGCGAGGTCGCGCGAGACAGGCGTGTTGGGAGCGTCCTTCAGCAACCGGTCGATGCGCTTGAACACTTCGAATTCGGCGCCGTGCGTCCGATAGAGCTGCCACTCGATCCCCTGCTCCGCCCACGCTGCTTTCCCATCCCACTCGGTCTGCGAAAAGACTTCGTCGGCCAGCGCCGCCATCGCGTATTGCGCGTCGGGATACCGCTGCGCCAGTTCGCCGCCCATCCACTTGGCCTCCGCCGCCTGCAGCTCGAGCAGCTCGATGAGCTTCTTGTTCTGCGCCGCGGCGGCCGATTCCGGCTGCGCGAACCCTTCGGATGCCGTTTCGGACATGATCGCCGTCGAAAAACCCGCGGCGAATTCGGTCTTCTGGTGCTTGAAGCGGATGATCTCGTTGTAGAACGCGCGGAACTTGGTGTACAGGAATACCGGATGCCCTTCCATCACGGCGGGTGCGGACGAAATCACCGTCGCAGCCTGCGCCTTCGCCTTGCGACGCCAGAAAACCAGCCGTTCCCAGATGGGCGTGCGGCGAGGTGTCGTCACGGGTTCGGTCGGCCCTTCCGCCAGACGCAAGTCAATCAGCTCGAGCTCGTCCGTCGACGCATTCAGGGCATCCGCCCGGTCAGCGAGGTCGCGATTCCGTGGTGTGTCGCCAAACAGCGTAATCGCCGCCTTCGGCTGGAACTCGACAGTGCTGCTGGACGATTTCGCCGCTGCGGATGATTTCGGCCCGAACAGGCGGCTGATGAATCGCGGCGCCTTCGTTTCCGTCGGAAGCGTCGTCTGCAGCTCGGGGGAAACGCTGTCCCCCGCCGCAGGAGCGTCGCTATGCGGGTTGAAGCCCGTCTCGGTCAGCAGGGTGTTGATGCTGGCGCGAACGCGGGTCATCACCGACCGGCTGCCGGCGTCGTTGCCGGAGTCGCTGCTCACGTATCGGGGGAAGTCATGGGAATCCGACCAGAAATGCCGGGCGGTGCGGGAACGCCGGAGTGGCCTGTCTCGATGCCCCGATGTCCTTTCAGGGCAACGACTAGCGACTCCTGAAAACCCTGATTGGTAACATCAGAAGCGTGCTGCCGCATGCCCCAGGATCACTGCCATTTTTCGCCTGCGGCAAAGCCCCGAATCAGGGCGTTATTTCGAATGCCGTGGTCGTGGCCTGTGTTAGCCCGGGAGCCGATGCCGTGAGGGTGTAACCGGTGCCAGCAAGGTTCACCCGGAGGTTGTTGAAGGTCGCAACACCGCTCTCCGCCGCCACCACCGTCTGCCCCGTGAGGTTGGCACCCGCGGTCCCTGTACCTGGGGTGATGGTCATCGTGACCGGAACTGCCGTACTGGTAACGACTTCCCCCCTGGAATTCAGGACGCTGA
Source organism: Gemmatimonadaceae bacterium (assembly GCA_035626995.1). Classification (GTDB taxonomy): domain Bacteria; phylum Gemmatimonadota; class Gemmatimonadetes; order Gemmatimonadales; family Gemmatimonadaceae; genus DASPMP01. The sequence continues at coordinate 4,572 of DASPMP010000343.1, read as the reverse complement.
CCCGGACAGGGGGAGCGATCGACGTGTTGATCGGGGCGTTGGATGGCTGAACCGAGATCGCCAACCGGCTCGCAGGGAGCGGGGCCGGTACGAAGCCGAAAGCCGGTTCCCCTTCGTCACAGCCGACAGCGAGAACCAGCGCGGACAGGATCGCGAGACGACGCATCTGATGGGTGTGTAGAGGTCCCGGGCCGATTACCAGCACGCTCCAGGCCCGACGCTAACAGACGGCTCAGGCCGCCCCAGGGAAACGGAGTTTCCCTTCGCCCCACTGCCGACCCCCTCTAGTCCAGTTCGAGCAGGACCGAGATCAGCCTCGGTGCGGAACCCTCAGGGGCGCTGTCCTCGGTCCACTCGCCGATGGAGCGGACCGTGAAGCCTGCCTCGATCGCGCCATTCAGGTACTCGCTCACGGTATGGACGTGCGCAGTCACCTGGATGGTCTCGCCCGTTTCAGGATCGACGAAATGCGCCTGCGCACCGATCAACTGTCGATACGGGTGGAGCTCGCAGAAAAAGAACTGCCCGCCCGGACGCAGCACCCGCGCTGCCTCGAAGAACACCGGCGCCAGGTCGTGCACGTGTTCGAGGATCAGGTTCGCGACGACGGCGTCCACCGACGCCGGCTGCACCGGCCAGGTATCCCGGACATCGTGGAGCAGGAAACGGACGTTCGAGGTCGGAATCCGCTGATGCGCCCGAGCGATCATGGCTTCGCTGAAATCCATGGCGATCACCGATCGCGCTCGCGCGGCGAGATACTCGGTGTTCTTGCCGGTCCCGCTGCCGAGTTCGAGGACGTCGCGGTCATCGATGACGAGCGCTGCACGCCGTACAACGACGGCATCAAGGTCGCGCGTCGCGTTCTTGTCGGCGTCGTAGCTCGCTGCCCAGCGGTTGTAGGCACCAGCGACGTCCGAGGAGGATCGCGGAGACGTCATGCGGCGCGGCGGGGATTTCGGGAAGGGGGCCAGCATGATGTGCGCGGAAGGTAGCGTCCCCCCACCGCGCCAGTGTGTGACGCATGCCACTGCCGTTCAGGCACGGTCCACTTCCACGCGCGCGGCGCCACTGGCGGTGTAGTGCACCCGCACTTCCCACGGCTGGCAGCACACGGGACAATCCTCGACATACGACTGATCGTTGCCACTCCCTGGATCGAGCGCGATCTGCGCGGGCTGCGCACAGTACGGACACACCACGGACGCCTCGAGGTCCGCATCGCCATCGCCGAGCGGAAAGTCGTCGTCGAGCGGATCGGGAGGGCGGATCATGCATCAACATATCAGTGGACGCGCGACGGCACACCGTTGCGCGCCGCTTCCGGCACACCACATTTCCGCCATGCGCCTCCCTGCCCTTCTTCTCGTCTTTGCCACTGCTGCGTGCGCCAGCTCCGGTGCGCCGCGCCCCATCACCATCAGCGACGGTGACGCGCTCGCCCGCGCCCGCGCGCTGCACGAGCGGATCATCACCATCGACACCCACGATGACATCCCGCTGAACTTCGCGACAGCCGCAGTGGATCCGCTGAACGCGAACCGGCAGGTAAACCTGGAAAAGATGAGGGCGGGCGGGCTCGACGTCGGGTTCTTCATCGTCTATGTCGGCCAGACGCCACGGACTCCCGAGAATTACGACCGCGCGAAGACGGATGCGCAGACCAAGTTCTCGGCGATCCATCGCATGGTGCAGATGTATCCGGACCGCATCGGGCTGGCGCGCTCGCCGGATGACGTCGTACGGCTGGCGCGGGAGGGCAAACTCGCCGCGGCCATTGGCATCGAGAACGGCTACGTCATCGGCAAGGACCTCGCTCTCGTCGCGCGGTATCATTCGCTCGGCGCGCGCTACATGACGCTCGCGCACGGGCGGCACAACGACATCTGTGATTCCGCGACCGATCAGAATCCGCCGGAGCACAGTGGCATGAGCGCATTCGGGCGCCAGGTCGTCGCCGAGATGAACCGGGTCGGGATGATGGTGGATATTTCGCACGTGTCCCGCGACTGCATGATGCAGGCGACGGCCGCGTCGAAGCTGCCGGTGATCGCGTCGCACTCGAGCGCGAAGGCGGTGGCCGACCATCCGCGCAACCTGGACGACGAGCAGCTGCGGGCCATCCGCCAGAACGGGGGCGTGGCGCAGATGGTCGCGTTTGCGCGGTATGTGAAGGTCGGTGCGACTGAGCCGCCGGCGACCGTCGCGGATTTCGTGAATCACATCGATCACGCGGTGCGCGTCGCCGGGATCGACCACGTTGGCATCAGCTCCGACTTCGATGGCGGCGGCGGTGTCGTCGGCTGGCGGGACGCCAGCGAGACCATGAACGTGACCGCGGAATTGATCCGGCGCGGCTACTCCGATGCGCAGATCGAGAAGCTCTGGAGCGGTAATACGCTGCGGGTGTGGCGTGCGAACGAGCAGGGTGCTACCGCAGCGCCTTGAGCAGCGCCTTCGCGGCCGCTTGTCCCGACGCGATGGCGCCGTGCACGGTGCCGCTGCGTCCCTCGGCATCGGCATGCTCGCCCGCAAAGAACAGCGTGCGTTCCACCGGACCTGTGAGCGTCTTTGCTGCGTCCGAACCGCCGGTGCGCACATAACTGTACGCGCCACGCGAACAGGGATCGCTGATCCAGTCGTGTGTATAGCCGGTAATCACATGTCGCTGTACGGCCTTGCGTGGCATCCCCAGAATGGTCGCCAGCGAGTCGATCGCGCCGACGATGATTTCCTCCGCCGACAGCCCCGCCAGCGCTGACGCAGCGGGCCCGCCGCACCACCCGACGAGTTGCGGCGCGCGGATGGGATAGGGTGTCCACCAGACGGGGAACGCAACGGGGTCGCTGGCGTGCAGGAAGGACAGCGTATCGAAGCGATCGTCGCAAGCCTGCTTTGCGAATCGCGCCCCTGTCCAGAACGGCTCGTCGAGCCGCAGGACGACCTTGATGACGGCGCCCATCGCCAGCTGGTGAGCCGCGCGCTGGACGGCGGGTAGAGGCGGATCGAACTCGATCGCGCCTTCCTCTCCGGGAATCGCCTGCAGCACACCCAGCGGTACGGTGATGATGGCGGCGCGCGACTGGAGTGATGCGCCTGCGGCGGTCTCAATTGTCACGTGACCGCGTTCCCAGCGAATCCGGCGAACGACGGTCTGCAGCCGTATCCACTGACGCACCGGATTGGCGAGGAAGTTTACCACCCCGTCAAAACCTTCGATGACACGTCCGATGCGCCGTTCCCTCACGTCGTCGCGCGGACTACCTCCCTCCGCGAGCGCCTGCTCGCTGATGAGATTCGTGTCTGCGGCGTGGAACCCCTCGACGAACTGTCGCGCAAGCCGCACATCGGCTGGCGCCACCCCACGCATCCGTTCGAGCGCGGAGGCGAACGACTGATCCGGCTGCCGATCTTGCTTCAGCTTGCGCATTACGCGATCGACGCGTTCCCAGAAGTCGTCCATGAGGCGCAACTCGCCCCGCATGCCAGTCCATCGACGTCCCGCGATGTCCATGGTGCGCAGCCTGGCGCGCGTCGCGATGTCCATGATCTCGGGCGTCTCACCGTGAAGGAACTCTCCCCCCAGCTCGACGGGCACCTCGAGGCCTTCGGGATGTAACGACCAGAGTCGGCCGCCAATCCGGTCACGCGCCTCGAGGACGGTGACGGGAATTTCCTGCTCCGCCAAATGTGCTGCGGCAGACAGTCCGGCGACGCCTGCGCCGATGATGGCAACGCTCTCGTTCATTTCTTGTCGCGGCTGAAGTCCTGCGGGGTTTGCACGGCATATGCCTTCGGCTGCCGGAAGTCGCGCCGTCGTATGAATACTGGTGCGCTCGTTGCTTTCTCTCGCGTGCGCATGCTGAAGATTCTCAAACGCGCGTTTCGCGACTTCAACGATGACGAGTGTCCCGTGCGAGCCGCCGCGCTCGCCTATTACACCGTCTTCGCATTGCCACCGCTGCTCGTGCTGCTGCTCATGCTGGCGGGGGCGATCTGGGATCCGCAGGACGTGCAGCGCGCGATGGAGGGGCAGTTCTCGAGCCTGGTAGGCGCAGAGGGGGGCGGCGTCATCCACGGGATGATTCAGAGTGCGGACAAACCGGGCTCGGGCGGATTCTTCGCGACGATCCTGAGCGTGGGCATGCTCGTCTTCGGCGCGACCGGTGCACTGATGCAGCTCCAGGGCGCTCTCAACCGTGCGTGGGAAGTACGGCCAGATCCGGCGAAGGGCGGAATCAAGGTTTTTGTCACCAAGCGGCTCCTGTCGCTGGGAATGATTCTCGGGATCGCGTTCCTGCTGATCGTGTCGCTGGCGCTCTCGGCGCTGATCACGGCGTTCGGCGAATCGTTGACGTTCATCCCCGCCCCGGCGCTGCAGGCCGTGAACTTCGTCCTGAACGTCGGCGTCATGACCGTGCTCTTCGCCGCGATGTTCAGGATCCTGCCCGACGCGAAGATCGAGTGGCGGGACGTCTGGGTCGGCGCTGGAGTGACATCTGCGTTGTTCGTGGCGGGGAAGTTCGCCCTGGGGCTGTACCTCGGACGCAGCTCACCCGGCGATGCCTTTGG
>DASPMP010000342.1:0-10896 GCA_035626995.1 Gemmatimonadaceae bacterium | reverse complement strand
CGCGCAGGCGTTCACGCAGCTCGCCGAACGCGTTCGTGCAGCAACCGCGGCGCCAGTGGCTGTGTGACGTCCCCGCGCGTTCCTGACGCAGTCACGCGGCCGCCGGAGCACCCGGCGGCCGCGTTGCCGTTCGAGCCCCATGAGGGGATCGCGCCCGTCGCGGTGCGCGAGGATCGGGCGGCAGCCGCCCACCTGGTCAGCGATCCACTGCCCGCGACCATTATGCGGCTCGCCATCCCGGCCGTCGCGTCCACGCTGCTCATGACGCTCTTCGCGTCCGTGGACGCGTTCTGGGTCGGGACGCGGATTGGCTCGGAGGGGTTGGCGGCCGTAGCGACGTCGATCTTCTGGATCTGGCTCATCATCGCGGTCGCCGAGATGGTGAGTATCGGACTGACGGCATTCGCGGCCCGGCGATACGGCGAGCTGCGGCATGATGATGCGCGGCGCGCCGCAGGCACGGCGCTCGTCTTCACCCTGGTGAGCGGCGTTGTCGTGGCGGCGATCGGGCTCGCGATGCTGCCCTGGATGTTCTCGCTGATGCGAATGTCGCCGGCGGTCACCGCGTTGGGCACGCAGTACCTGGGCACCTTCCTCCTCGGCACACCCTTGATCTTCGGTTTTTTTGCCGTCGACGCCGCCTTTCGTGCTGCCGGGGACTCGAAAACACCATTTGTGCTGTTGTCGGTGTCCGTGGGGGTCACGCTGTTCATCGATCCGCTGCTGATCATGGGTCTCGGTCCATTTCCAGAACTTGGAATTGCCGGTGCGGCCATCGGCACCGTGGCAACGCGCGCCGTCGCGTTCGCCTTCGGGGTTCGAATCGCGCGTCGCCGGGACCTCATCCGCTTTGGACGGTTCGACTGGCGCGCTCTCGGCACGATCTGCCGCATCGGGCTCCCCACGGCAACAACGGGGGTCGTCTTCAGTCTCATTTATGTGTTCGTCACCCGCAGCGCCACGCAGTTCGGAACGCCTGCGCTTGCGGCACTCGGCATTGGACATCGCGTCGAGAGCTGGCTGTACATGATCGCGGTCGGATGCAGTGCGGCGACGGCCGCCATCGTCGGCCAGAACATCGGCGCTGGACGCGTCGACCGCGCAGCGCGTGCAGGATGGCTGGCCACTGGGTTCTGCTCGACCCTTGGCGTCGTGTTCTGCGTGGTGGAGCTCATCATTCCGGCACAGTTCGCGTCGCTGTTCAGCAACGATCCGGCGGTCATCGCCGAGGGGGCGAATTACCTGAGAATTGCTGCCATTTCGCAGTTGGCCATCTGTGCCGAGATCGTGCTGGAGGGTGCACTGGGCGGAGCAGGGCATACGGTCGCACCGATGCTCTCCTCGACGAGCATCACGATCGCGCGAGTTCCGCTTGCCGCTTGGGCCGCGGCGAACTGGGGACCAAGCGGGATCTGGTGGGTCATCTCCCTCACCGCGATTGTGCGCGCCCTCGCAATGGTCGCGCTCTGGCGCGCGGGCGGCTGGAAGCTCAAATCCGTGTAATGTCCATCGTCACCCTGCTCACGGACTTCGGGACCGCCGACGGCTACGCCGGCGAAATGAAAGGCGTCCTGCTCTCGTCCGCCCCCGGGGCAAATGTCATCGACATCTCGCATGACATCCCACCGCAGGATATTGAAATGGGTCGGCTTACCATCGCTCGATACTGGCATCGTTTCCCCAGTGGAACCGTCCACGTGGCGGTGGTCGATCCAGGGGTAGGTTCGGCGCGCGCTGCCATCGCGGTGCTCAGCGACGGTCGGTTTCTCGTCGGCCCGGACAACGGGCTACTGTCGCCGGCGCTGCTGCTTCCCGGTGCGCAGGCCGTTCAGCTTCCGGTTCCGCCAGGCAGCTCCGCGACGTTTCACGGACGCGACGTCTTCGCCCCTGCCGCCGCGCGGTTACTGCTTGGTGCTCGCCTGGAGGAACTGGGCACGGCAATGGCGACCCCCGTGATTCGTCGCACTCCCGAGGTGCGTCGTGGTGAACGTGGCGAGCTGATTGGCCAGGTCATCGCGATCGACCGATTCGGCAACGTCATCACCAACCTGCTCGGGCATCATGCCCGCAGGGTGTCCGTCGCGGGGCGCGAGATGCCCCTGCATCGGACGTATTCGGACCTACCGCCGCATCAGGCGGGTGCCCTGATCGGCTCCAGCGGCCTGATCGAGATCGTGGTCAGGGACGGGCGCGCCAGCGACGTGTTGTCGCTGGGGCGCGGCGACCTCGTATACCTGGCGAACGGGCCGCTCAGGACTCCTTGACGGTCGCGACCGGGCGACGCGCGGCAGCCACGCCCGTCACCGGCGTCGGCGTCTGCCACGACATGTCGTTGGCGACCTGTGGACGCCTGGTCCGGTCGTTTTCGCGCTGGGTTCCCGCGCGTGTCAGCATCGTGGCGCCAAGACCGAAGGTCAGAGCGACCCACGACCCGGCCAGCGCGACCGCGCGAAGCACGGAACCAACCACCGGGCTCCAGCTGAACGCCGCTGCGAGCATCCATAAGCCGACGTAAATCACGAGGCCGACGGACAGGGATCGCAGGCTGGTGGTCCGGGAGTCAGGCGACCCGCCAAAAAAGGCGCGCCCGGTGAACCGGGCAACGGCGAGGAAACCGAGGGTCAGCAACCCTGCGAGCGCAATTACGAATGCAACGATGGCAAAAGGAATGAGCAGGATGCCGATGATCGAGAGCGTGAGTGCGGCGCAGACGATGAGGAGCACCGGCATGGCTCCCAGCTGCGTGAGCAGCCCGACCCAGAAGGACCGCGAAAAATTCTGCTCGAGGGCAACCACGACGCCGTTGAGATTCTTCTCCGCGAACAGCAATACGCCGATACCGATTGCAACGAGGATCGCGAACCATCCGATGACCATCTTGATGGCGCCCCACGTAGTCAGGGGCTCCCGTTCAGGCTCCTCCCCTGCGGCACGTGCAAGGATACCCCCGGTGATTCCCCGGATCGAACGCACGTCCCCTTCGACCACTCCGCCCACGGTGCGCACACGGCCATCGACGGCGATCGCATTCCCCCCAACCGTCGCCCCCGGGTGCACGATCACGTCGCCATGGAGGGCAATGGCGTTTCCGGTGATTCGTCCCCGGATCTCGAGATTGCCCCGGGCTGTTGCCACCGTGCCTGCGCGAGTCTCGCCCGCAGGGATGGCGTGATCGCCGATGAGAAAGCTGTCCGCCGGTGGCGCGTGGAGGCTGCGCATGACCGTACGGAGGATGGCAATTTCTGCCCGCAGCCGGCTGTCCATCGCCGTCGCGGAGGACGCCGTGGGTGCGGTGGTATCAACGACCTGCTGGGCCGGCGCGGCTGAGGCGAACATCACCACTGCCAGCGCCCCCGTCACAAGGGCGCGCGCCATATCAGCTCCTGCCGCGACCTGAAGTTGCGATCGAGCGGAGACCGAAGACCGTCGCGAGCGAGGCAATGAGGAACCCACCGCCTGCCAAGGCAATGCCCAATGGGCCGAGCTGCTGAACCACCCCAACCATCTGTGGTCCAAACAACGCGACAACGAGGCTGCCGGCTGCATCGGCCACGCCGGCGCGTGCCTGCTCACCGACCACGGCCGTGAGGGTGGACAGAACGTCGCCACGAGTGGCGGCCCACAAGGTCAGGCCACTGACGACCGTTCCCACCACCGCAACCACGACGGCGGCAAGGGCGCGTGCGACGGGGCTGTCGGGCACCCATTGCCGCACGGCATCGCGGGCTGCCACGTGCCATGGGACGAACACTGGTACCTGCGCCATGACCTTGTCGGCCAAGCCCATGCGGGGCGCGAAGAGAGGCATCGCACTCAGTGCGGCAACGACCTCACGCGCCTCGGAGAGGCGAGCGCGGCAGTCTCCGCAGGTAGCCACATGCTCGCGAAGCGGCTGCACACCGAATCCGGTGTCACCGTCCACGAGCAGGTCAATTTCGTTCGGTAGTAGGTGCCTGTGTTGCACAATGCCTCCGGGGCTATCTACGGGTGGCCGAGGCCAACGGTTTCAAGGCGTGCTGCCGGCAGGGGTTGCCTGGTGCTCCTGAGGGCAGGAATGGGGTGATTCTGGTCACGCGGGCTCTTCAGAAGGGGGTCCATAGCCATCCCGGACGTGCTCAAGGAGTTTACGCAGCTCGTGCCGCGCCCGATGGATGTAGGTCTTGACGGTACCGAGGGGGAGATCGAGGGTGGCCGCGATCTCTTCGTAGGACTTGTCTTCGACGTGCCTGAGGAGAATGCAGGCTCTGTACTCGGGCCGCAGTCGGGAAATTGCCTGCTCGATCTCGGAGCCAAGCTCCCGTGCCTCCATCTCCTGGAGCGGGGATTCGTCGGCGGTGGCCAGCTGAAACGACGTCGCCTCGGCGAGGTCCGGCGTCGTCGCATGCGGCGAGCCTTCCATGCTGATGGTGTCGAGCTGCCGCCGGCGCAGATGATCGATGGCGACGTTGTTGGCGATCTTGAACAGCCAGCTCGAGAACTTGAACTCGGAGCGGTATTTCTCGATGTGGGTGAGGACCTTGATGAAGGTGTCCTGCGTCAGGTCTTCGGCGAGCTCGCGGTCCCGCACCATGCGATAGACGAGCGAAAACACCGGCCGCTCGTACCGTCGGATCAGCTCCCGGTATGCCGGCTCGCGCCCCTGCTGCGCGAGCGCAACGACATCGGCATCCGGAAGATTCGCGAGATCGAGAACGGGATTCGGCGGCATGTCGCGCGAGAAAGATGCTTGTCCCTGCTCTCCGACGCCACGAAATTCCGCGAATGCGCTCCCAGGTGCAGGAGATGTTCGGACGGATCGCGCACCGTTATGACTTCCTGAACCACCTCCTGTCGCTGGGCCTGGATCGCGGCTGGCGGCGGCGGGCGCTCGCTCGCCTTGGCTGGACGCGCATCCCGGACGGACACTTCCTGGACGCGTGCGCGGGCACGCTGGACGTGAGTGTCGCGCTGGCCGGCCAGCGGGAATTTCGCGGCACCGTCGTGGCCGTGGATTTCGCCGAACCGATGTTGCGTTCCGGAAAATCGAAGGCGCGAGGACGTCCGGTTTTTCCGGTCACAGGCGACACCATGCGCCTCCCCCTGCGTGATGCATCCTGCGCTGGAGCCATCGTCGCCTTTGGGATCAGGAATGTGGCCGATCTCGATCTTGGCTTGTCCGAGATCTCGAGGGTGCTGGCGCCGGGTGCGCGGCTCGTAGTGCTCGAGTTCACGACGCCGCCTTCCCGCCTGGTTCGTTCCGCGTACCACCTGTATTTCCACCACATCGTACCACTGGTTGGCGGGTGGATCAGCGGGCAGCGCGACGCGTATCGCTACCTGCCTGAGTCGGTCGCGGCGTTTCCGCGCCCGGACGTGCTTGCCCAGCGCATGCGCGCCGCAGGACTGGCCGATGTGACGTGGACATCGTTGACGTTTGGCGTAGCCGCGATCCACGCAGGGACACGGCCGGCCAGCTAGCGCCGCGCGGCGGCGAGAAAGGCCGCTTCCACCCGCGCAATTTCGCGCGCTGCACGGCGGCGAGACACCGTGGTCGCCATCGTCCGACGCAACAACGAAACGATGGAGTTCGGCCCGTCCCATCCCGAAAGGCCAACGCGACGGGCGCATCCGCGGAAGTATCGCTCGGTGAACAACAGCATCAGCACCGCGGAGGCACGCGCGACGCTGAATCGCGGGAGGTGAAGCGCTTCGATGATGCGACCGTACGACGGTGCGCGCTCGAGTGCCATGCGCAGCAGCCGTTCCCGCACGAGCCGACACCGTTCCGTGAGGGCGTGGTCGCCTGCGCTGGCATCGCGCCCGAGATCATGGCGGAGCGAGGCATCGTAGGCGATTCCACGCCGGAGGTCCTTCTCGACATCGCGAGTGATGTTCGCCAGCTGCACCATTTCTCCAACGCGCATCGCATCCTCGAGCTCATGAGGGCTGACGTCCGGGGCATCGCCGTGCTCGAGGCGCATGAGGCGCACGCTGAAGACCACGGGGTTGCCCAGCACGTTCCTGCAGTACCGGGTGAGGCCGGCTTCGTCGAGCAGCACCCCGCCATCGGTCGCGAAGACTTCACTGGACCAGCACATGCCTTCCGCCATGGCGACGACGAGGTCGCGCACCACGCGCCGCGTCGGGGCGTCGAATGACAGATAGACGCGATCCACGAGCTCCGCGCGACGGACGAGCAAGAGGTGCGCGCGATCGCGGTCGTCGAGGTCCATAGCCTCCTCGATCACCGGCGCGGGGGCACGGAGCGGCTGTGGCCCGGCGTCGAACCGCGCCGCGAAGGCACGGAGCGAGGCTTCGCGACGTCGATGGTCGGCGATCAGGTCCTCGTAGGTGTCGAGCATTCGGCAGTACAGGTACGCGACGGCGGCGGGAAGCGCGCTGCGCGCGGGCAGCAGTGCGATACAGGCTGAAAAGGTGCGGGCGGCGTGGGGCAATATTGCCCACACGAAACGCTCCGCATCGTCGATGCGGGCGAGCGCGTGCAGATCCGGCGCGTCGCGACTGGCAAGAAGGTCGCGGATGATCAGGACGGGCCGGCGCATCCAGAAGGGGATCACGAGGGTGGAAAACTACGCGATACGAGCGCGCTGGCGCTTACTTTGCCCGATGCCGGATCGCGCATGGCTCTGATCGGACTGGTGTCAGATACGCACGGAATGGTGCGACCGGAAATATTTCCGGCCCTCGACGGTGTTGAGCTGATCCTCCATGCGGGCGACGTCGGCGACGGGGTCCTCGAGGAGCTTCAGGCGATTGCTCCGGTACGTGCCGTGCTGGGGAACACGGATCGGCCAGGCACGCCAGGGCTGGTGCCGTTCCTGGACCTCGAGATCGACGGCCTGCGCGTGCACGTGAGTCACGGCCACGAGGTGGGCTCCCCGACACCGCAACGCCTGCTCGCGCGATACGATGCGAACGTGATCGTGTACGGTCACACGCATCGCCAACTCGTGACACACGTCGACGGTCGCTGGGTCGTCAATCCGGGCGCCGCGGGCGCACGACGATTCGACCTGCGGCCGAGCGTCGCACGAATGCAGACGCGCTCGGGGACGGCCGAATTCGAGCTTATCGAGCTGTAGCTGCGCGTTCAGACTTCGGCGAAGTGCGACAGCGGGTAGAGGTAATCCTCTCCGGAGTCGTCAACGATTCGCATGAACGATCCGCGTCCTTCGATTCCACGACACTCGTAGATCTTGCCGAGCGTGAGGTCGTGGCAGCCTCCCGGCTCATCGTCACCCGGAATCAGGAGCCAGGGCTTGACGCTGATGCATTTCACGAGTGTAACGGGCTGCCAGGACGTGGTTGCCATGTGGCGTCTAAACGCAACAGCCTTGCCACCGTTCAGGCAGACGGCCTATGACACCCGCTCCACGGGCACGGTGCGGTCGAGCTCGCGCGGAAACCGGCGGAACCAGCTCGAGAGAAGGAGGAGCTCATCGATCTCGTGGGACGGCACCTGCATACCATCGACGGCATCGGCAAAGATCTGCCGAAGCGTGTGCTCGAGGGTCAGCTGTTCATCGGTCGTTCGGGGCGGAGGCAACTCAGCGCGCACTCGCCCACGACGAATGACGTAGAGACGATCTGCCCCGTCGAATCCCGGCACGGTATACACGAACGACAATGCTTCGACCGCAAAGCGCAGCCGGCCGAATTGCGTTCGCAAGGCCTCGAGCCGCTGGAGCTTGTCGCGGTATGCGGCGGCACGTTCGAATTCGAGCCGCTCGCTGCTGCCGAGCATTTCGTTGCGCAGCGTCTCGATCGGGCCGTCGTCGGTTCCGTCGAGAAATTTCCTCGCCAGGGCCACGCGGTCCATGTACTCGTTCGAAGAGCAGGCCGCGATACACGGCCCGAGGCACTTCTTTACCTCGTACCGCAGGCATCCCGGCGTTCGAGGCGCCAGGTGGAACAGCTCCGCCTGGTCGGAGAAGCGCATCTTCTTGTCGAGGGTGCAATCGCGCAGGCCAAGCACGTCCGACAATTCACGCGCGGAGTCCGCAACGTTCGCCGCGCCGAGGAACGGGCCGTAGTAGAGTGCGCGATCATCCGTACCCGGGCCACGCACAACTGCGAGTCGCGGCGCGACACCGCCCGTCAGCTTGATGAAGCAGAGATTTTTCGCGTCGCTCTTCATCGCAACGTTGCGACGCGGCCGGTGTTGCTTGATCGCCCGCAACTCCGCCAGCAATGCGGCGAACTCGCTCGGCACATATTCCCATTCGATCCGGTCCGCATCGCGGAGGATGCGGGCGCCCTTGTCTTCCGGGAATGCGCCGCGAAAGTAGCTCAGAAGGCGCGAGCGCAGCTGCTTCGACTTCCCGACGTAGACGACCTCGCCGTCTGCCGCAATCATTCTATAGACCGCGGGTCGGTTCTCCGCGCGGGCGCGGACATCCGCCTCCATGTCCCGGATGCGCGGCTCGGGCGTGGGAGGCCGCAGCAGGTCTAGTGTTGGCAGCGCGCGCATAGGACTGTTGCCCTTCCGTCGATTTCATGGGTGCCGACGAGGCGCGCACCGCACCGGAGGCATGGCTGGCCTTCGCGACCATAGGCGGCCAGCCGCGTGACGAAGCCCCCACGCTGTCCGCTCGAGTCGCGATAATCGCGAAAGCTCGTTCCGCGCGCGCGCAGCGCGTCCGTGAGGACATCGACGATCGCGGCGTGCAGTTCGTCGGATTCCGCGCGGGTGATCTTGTGCGCAGATCGCGAGGGGTCGATGCGAGCGCGCCAGAGCGCCTCGTTCGCGTAGATGTTCCCGATGCCCACAACCGCGCGCTGGTCCATGATTCTCTTCTTGACGGCCTGCCGGGATGTCCGCAACAGCTCGAAAAAGTGCGATGGTGTGAACGCGGGCTCGAGTGGCTCCACGCCGAGTCGAGACACGTACGCGTCGAACTGGCGTGGGGTCATGAGCGAGACGGTTCCCAGCCGGCGCACCTCACGATAGTGCAGGATGCGCCCGTCCTCGAGTGCCCATCGGACCGTCGAGTAGCGCCGGTCCTCGTCGGTGAGGGTTCCGTCGTCGACCAGCAGTGCGCCGGTGAAGCGCAGCGACACGACGAGCCGATCCCCGGTGGAGAGGTCGAGTACGACGAGCTTCGCGCGGCGCCACGAGCGGAGGATGCGCGCTCCCGTGGTGCGGCGCGCCAGGACACGGGGACCGGCCACGCGCAGCACATCGGATTTGGACACCTGCACCCCGGCGATGACGCTGCCCGCCACTTTCGCCTGCAGGTCGCGGGCGATGGTCTCGACTTCAGGAAGCTCGGGCACCGCGCTCGACTTCCCGCCAGCCGATGTCCGGCCTGAACTGCTTCCCGTCGAAGTGAATCCGCTCCGCTGCCTCCCGGCTGCGGCGCTGCGCATCGTCAAACGTCGACGCCGTAGCGGTCACTGCGAGCACGCGACCCCCGGAGGTGACCAAGTCTCCCGTGGAGCGCAGGGCGGTGCCGGCATGAAAGACGAGCACATCACCGAGATCCCCCGGAATCGAGATGGGAGCTCCGGTGCGCGGCTTGTCCGGATAGCCCGCGGCTGCGAGCACCGTCGTCACTGCAAAGCCGTCTGCATCGCTGCGGACATCGGCGGGCAAGCGCTCGCCGCGCGCGACAGTCGCGAGCAGGTCGGCAAAGGGCACTGAGAGACGCGCGATGGGAAGCACCGCCTGTGTTTCCGGATCGCCAAACCGGCAGTTGAACTCGACGACCTTGGGTCCTTCGTTGGTGATCATCAGGCCGGCGTACAGCAGTCCGGTGAACGGCAGCCCCTTCGCGGTAAGCGCGGCAAGCGTCGGAGTAAAAATGCGCTCGACCACCTGGGCCATGAGGAGGTCCGTGCCCAGTCCAACCGGCGCATATGCGCCCATGCCGCCGGTGTTGGGCCCGCGGTCGCCTGCCAGCAAGCGCTTGTGATCCTGTGCCGGCACGAGAGGGATGACGCGTTCACCATCCGCAATAGCCAGCACCGACAGTTCCTCGCCCTGCATGAACTCCTCGACGAGCACTTCCTGGCCGGCGACGCCATATGCGCCCCCAATCAGCATGTCGTCGATCGCGCGATCGGCCTCCTCCTGGGTCTCGCAAATGATGACGCCTTTTCCTGCTGCGAGTCCTGAAGCTTTGATCACGATCGGAAGGCCCAACGCTCGTACCGCGTCCTTGGCGCGCCGGGGTTCTGTCGCCATGATCGCGCGTGCCGTCGGTACGCTCGCCTCGCGCATGAGCTGTTTGGCGAAGGCTTTCGACGTCTCGATCGCCGCGGCGGCCTTGGTGGGTCCGAAGATCGGATATCGGTCGGCGCGAAACCGGTCCACGATTCCCGCGGCGAGAGGGGCTTCCGGTCCCACGAGCGTGAAATCGAACCTGCGCTCACGGGCGAGCGCGAGCAATGCGTCGATATCAGTGCCGTTGATGGCAACGCACTCGCCCAGTTGAGCGATGCCGGGATTCCCCGGGGCAGCGGTGATCCGGATTCCAGGATCATCCTGTGCGAGCCGCCACGCCAGCGCGTGCTCGCGTCCGCCGCCGCCCACGAGGAGAACTTTCATTGAATCGGGTTATCGGTTCCCGCGCCGGGGGTGCCACTCGCGCCTGGAGGAGTGCCGCCGCCAGTACGCCACGCCTCGTTGAACGCATCCCGCGCGCGCGCCATCATTTCACCGACGGTGTTCGCCGCTTCGCGAGCGCGGTCGCCGTAGTAGTCGCCCGCCGCCTTGAAGTCATTGCTGAGCGGTGGCGGTTCCTGGCCGCGACGGATGTAGTCCCCCGACAGGATGCGCTGGTACTCGCCACCATCGATCCATCGCTGCAACTCGCCAGCGCGCACGGTGGCAAATGGATGGGTGCGAAATGCGGTGTTGATGAACTGCCAGACCTTGTCCCACGGGCCCGCCAT
>DASPMP010000341.1:0-9736 GCA_035626995.1 Gemmatimonadaceae bacterium | reverse complement strand
CCGGCCATCGCAAGGCAATCGAGGCGCTCGCTGCGGATGCAGAGGCGGAGGGCGAATTCGCGAGGGCGTCAGAATTATGGCGGCAGCGTGCGACGGACGATCCGTACGATTCTCGCGTAGCCATGCGGCTGATGCAGTCGCTGGACCGGGCTGGCAATCGCGCAGGCGCGCTGCAGCATGCGTCCGTGCATCAGAGAATGTTGCAGGAGGAGTTCGGGATCGGTCTGCCGGCGGAGATTGTCGCGCTTACCGGTCGGTTGCGGCAACGGGACGAGAAAACTGCGAACACAACTGCGGATCGAACGGCGGATCGAACGGCGGATCGAACGGCAGATCTAACGGCGGGTCCAACGGCGAGTCCAACGGCGGATCTGACGGCGAATCGGAAGGTGAGTCGCCGGTTCCCTGCTGCGGTGATCGCGCTGCTCGGATTGCTGATCATCGGATTCGTCGCGTGGCGAAACCGACCGGATTCCGTGCGCCGAGAGCGGTCCATCGCCGTCATGCCTTTCACCGACCTCAGTCCCGGCCGGGACAACGACCATTTCAGTGATGGTCTCACGGAAGAGATCATCGCTGGACTCGCCGCGGTGCCGGAGCTGAAGATCATCTCCCGGACGTCGGCAATGCACTACAAGGGCACGTCCAAGCCGCTGCGTCAGATCGCGGAGGAGCTGGATGTCGCGCACGTCCTCGAAGGGAGTGTCCGGCAGGACGGCAATCGCGTGCGGATCACGGCACAGCTCATCGACGCGCGCACCGACGAACATCTCTGGGCCAAGAGTTACGACGACGAGCTTCGGGACATCTTCCGCGTACAGGAACAGATTGCCCGACAGGTCGTCCAGGCGCTCCGACTGGAGCTGGGCGAGCGCGGTCGCACGGTCCTAGTCCGCGAGGGCACTCGCGATCCCGAGGCGTACCAGCTGTACCGACGCGCGCGGCATCTCTGGAACACCCGCACCCGCGAGGGACACGAGCGCGCCGCCGCGTATTACCGACAGGCCATCGCGCGAGACTCCGGGTACGCGGATGCATACGCCGGTCTGGCCGATACGTATTTCACCGCATACCAGCTGAACATCACGGAGCTGCCGGCGGAGGAGACGTTCGCGCGGGCACGTGCTGCCGCGGAGCGGGCACTGGCGCTCGACAGCAATTCCGCGGACGCGCACACGACCTATGCGATCTCCTTCCACTGGCGCAATGACTGGCCCGCGGCGGAACGCTCCTTTCGCCGTGCGCTGCAGCTGAACCCGGGACACGCCACGGCACACAGCTGGTACTCCCTGTTGCTGTCGGGACTCGGCCGCGACCAGGACGCCTTGCAGGAAAGCCGCCGAGCATATGAGCTGGATCCGTTCTCGGTCATCATCGTCAGCAATTACGGTTGGCAATGCTACCTGTCGCGCGACATGGATTGCGCCATCGAACAGTATCAGCGAACGCTCGAGATCGCGCCCTCGTACGGCCGGGTGATGCAGCGCCTTGGCGTGACGCTGGCGCACACGCAGATGTTCGACAGCGCGCAGGTCATGGTACAGCGTGCCATCGACCTGACTCCCGAGCGTACCGATTTTGTGGCGGACCTGGCCTATATCCAGGCGCTGCGCGGCCAGCGTGCCCCGGCCCTCGCGACGTTGCGCCGCGCGAAAGCAGCGCCGTTCGAGCCGTTCAATATCGGCCGGGTGTACGTCGCCCTCGGAATGACCGACAGTGCATTCGCCTGGTTCGATCGCGCGAACTGGCACTGGACGCATCGCGCCGATCGTCGCGATCCCTCGCTCGATCCCATCCGGCGTGATCCGCGTTTCGTGGCATTGTCGGAGCGGGTGGACCGGCAGATGAAGGTGCGCTAGGACGCGTCTCTGGCGTCAGGTAAAGCTACGGTCATACCCCTCTCGCGGCGCGCCGCGCGTGATGACATCTTAATGCCCATGCGCTGCTCTCTTGTCGCGATCACCGTGCTGCTGACGCCCGACTCCACCATTGCGCAGAACGCCAGCCTCTCCGGCCAGGTCATCCATGCCGAAGATGGCGCTCCGCTGGGATACACCTCGGTGTCCGTGCTATCCCAGCCTGCCCAACTGCTGACAAGCGATGCGGGAACTTTTCACATCGTGAATCTCATTCCCGGTGAGGTTCGGCTGCGCTTCCGCCGCATCGGATTCCAGCCCAAGGACACGACTCTCCATCTCGCGCCCGACGAGAACGCACAGGTGCGCATCGGGCTCACGCGCCTCGTCCTCCGACTCCCGGCGGTGGTCGTCAGTGGCCAGTGCACCAACGATGCGCCGCACGCCGCGAAGCCACAGGTACTGGCCGAGCTCTTCGACCAGGTGACCCAGAATGCCGAACGAATGAGGCTGCTGGCGGAGGCAAAGCCGTTCCTGATCCAGCTCGTCCGGATTCGCGGCCACCGGGATCGCAGCAATCGTATCATCGCGACCTACATGGACACGATCATGCGCCGACCGATGCCGCCGGAGCGCTACCAGCCGAAACAGGTGCTCCGTCCTGGTGAGGGAATCGACGCCGGGCGGTGGCTCATTGCCCTTCCGGAGGCTCCGGACATCGCTGACACCGCCTTCACCAACAATCACTGCTTCAGCTACGCTGGCCAGTCGCGATTCGAAGCGGATTCGGTGATCGAGGTCGCCTTCGAACCGGTGCCGTGGCTCGACAAGGAAGTGGATATCGAGGGCACGCTGTACCTGCGGGTGGAGGACTATCAGCTGGTCGGGTCGATCACGCGCCTGAATCGGATTCCAGCGCAGTTCCGGCGTTCGGGGTTACAGGATTACACGGTGCGCGCGCGGTTCGCCGAGATCGTCGACGGTGTGCCTGTGCTGGATAAATGGGAGCTTACGAATCGATATCGGCAACCCCGGTCTGCGTTTGTCGAAATCGGGCAGGTGTTCAACGTGCGCTGGACCGATTCGGCGGCGGTCACACCGGATTCGACGTCGTCACCGCGCCTGTGACGCGTTCGAACATTGCGGGGTTTTTCTGGAATGAAGACATTTTTCGCACTCGTCGCGGCAGCGGCCCTCATTGGGTGTAATGACCCGACCGCGCCGGGCTTCCTCGCCGGACGGTGGGCTGCCCCGTACGCGTCGATCGGCTCCGACTTTGCGCGCGACGAACAGCTGACATTCCGTCCCGACGGCATCCTGGAGCATCGGATGCGCATCTATCGCTCCGGGCGGCTGGAGAGCACGCATGAATTCACGTACACGTATGTCGTTCGCAATGACAGCCTCTTTACATCGACGCCTGGTGCGGGGCCGGCGAATTGGACAGGCACCCGATTCGACCGCGGCAAGCTCCAGTTGGATCGCTCGACGTTGACGATTACGTACCCGTGGTTTGGTCCGGCGGATGAGTCGATCACCGTCACCCAGGTGTTCTACCGGTTACCCTGCCAGTTCATGATGAATTCCTGTCGGTGATCGGGATCCTGGGCGGAGGCGGGCAGCAGCACGAGCGGGCCCAACTGTTGCGACGTTGGCATGTATCGCGCACGCAATGGGGTCGACCCTGAGACCACACCCCAGCCCGGATCCATGAACAACGACGTCCTCCGCCGCAACCACGTCAACGTGCGCGGGAGCGGCAGCCAGCCCATGCTTTTCGCCCATGGCTTCGGCTGCGACCAGAACATGTGGCGCTTCATAACGCCGGCCTTCGAGGACGATTACAAGCTCGTGCTGTTCGACTACGTCGGTTCGGGTAAGTCGGACATCAAGGGGTACGATCCGAAGCGCTACGCGTCGCTGGAGGGATACGCGCAGGATATCCTCGACGTCGTCAAAGCCCTCGACCTGCACGACGTGATCGTGGTTGCGCACTCGGTGAGCGCCATGGTTGCCGCGCTCGCCGCCAGGAAAGAGCCGATACGCTTCGCGCACATCATCATGCTCGGCCCATCACCGCGGTATATCAACGACGAGGGCTACGTCGGCGGCTTCGATCGGGCGGACATCGAAGGGCTGCTCGAAACGATGGATCGCAACTACATCGGGTGGGCGAACTTCCTGGCGCCAGTGGTCATGAAGAATCCCGAGCATCCCGAGCTGACGACCGAGCTGCTGGGCAGCTTCTGCTCCACCGACCCCGTCATCGCGCGGCGCTTCGCGGAAGCGACGTTCCTGTCGGACAATCGAGAGGACCTGCCGAGCGTGCCCACGCCGTCGCTGATCGTCCAGCTTACCGACGACTCGATCGCGCCCGTTTCCGTGGGGCAGTACATGCACAGCCGGATGCCCGTCAGCACGCTCAGGATCATGGAGGCGTCGGGGCACTGCCCGCATATGAGTCATCCTGAAGAGACCATCGCTCTCATCCGGGAATATCTTGGCGCCTCCGTCGCCCGCGCTGCCTGACGCCGACGTCCCCCGCGACGCGGTGCCGGAAGTCGCCCTGCGACAGGGCACCCTCCCGACGCTGCTCGATGAAGCGCCCTGTGGCTTCCTTTCTTTCACCTCGAAAGGAACGACCACGGCCGTGAACACGACGCTTGCGCGCATGCTGGGCTACGAACCGCGCGACATCGTCGGCATCCAGGTCCGGGCGATCTTAACCGCGCCGACGCAGATTTTCATGCAGACGCACTTCTATCCGATGCTGCAGCTGCAGCGTCAGGCGGAAGAGATCTACCTGACGCTCAAGTCACGATCGGGCGAACCGGTGCACGTTCTCGCCAACGCCGCGATGCGCGACCGCGACGGCGCGACACACATTGACTGCGTCTTCATGCGCATTCACGAGCGCCAGAAATATGAACAGGAGCTCCTGCGCGCCCGGAAGGCGGCCGACGAGGCCAACAGGTCCAAGGTCGAGTTCCTGTCAATGATGTCGCACGACCTGCGCACCCCGCTCAATGCGGTGAATGGTTATGCCGACCTGCTCCTCATGGGAGTGCGCGGCGAGCTGACCGAGCCGCAGCAGAAAGACCTCCATCGGATCAAGGCGGCGGGCAAGTTTCTGCTGGGACTCATCAATGACATCCTGTCGTTCGCCAAGCTGGAACTGGGCAAGGCGGAGCTGCACATCAAGCCGATCCCCGTTGTGAGTGCGATGATGCAGGCCGAGTCGCTCCTCGGGACGCGCTTCGCAGAGGCAGGCGTGGCGTATCGTCGCGAAGAAGTGTCCGAGGACCTGCTCGTGAATGCCGATCCCGATCGCCTGCAACAGATCCTGCTCAACCTGCTCACGAATGCGGCGAAATTCACCCCGAGCGGAGGGCGGGTCACGTTGTCCGCCTCCCGCGCCGGCGAACGGGTGAACATCGTCGTCGCCGACACGGGTCGTGGCATCCCGCCCGATCAGATCACGGAGATCTTCAAGCCATTCTCCCAGGTCGATCCGCAGGCAGATCGAAAGAAAGGAGGCGTCGGACTTGGGTTGGCGATCGGACGTGAGCTTGCGCGGTCGATGGAAGGGGATCTGACTGTGGTGAGCGAGCTGGGTCGCGGGTCCGAGTTTACGGTTTCGCTCCCGGCGGTCTGAACCGTGCCACCTGTACCTACGGCGATGTCTTCTTCAGCCCCGTGACGACGCCGTCGGTATTGTGCGCGAATCGGATGCCATACACGCCGTCGGTGCTCTTGAGCTTCCCCGCTGTCACCAGCTGCGACTTCGGATAGCTCGCCACCTGGGTCCCGTTGATCGAGCAGGTCACTGAATCCCCTTTCACCGACATGGCAATCTGCTGGGTCACCGGCTGGTTCCGACCCGCGGCCTTGTTGACCGCGGCGTTCTCCGCACCGCGTCCGCCGTTCATCTGGAATGACTCCGGCCCGAAGCCACGGACGATGAACTTACCGTTTCCGTATGCGGAGCAATAGAGATAGCTCTGCTGGTCGGTCCCCATGTCGCTGCCACCGATGAACAGGCCGTACGGGTGCGGGTGGTCGTTCACGTTCTGGTACTGCGGCTCGGTGAACGTCGCGCTCACCGTGTAGTTCCCGGTCGCGGTGTTCGCGGGATTCCAGTAAATCGTGGCAGGGCCGGTGGTCACGAGAAGCGAATCACCCCGCTGCTCCAGCCGGGCGTTCTCGAGCTTCTGCCCATCCTGCGCCTCGCTCGGGTCGATGCGGCCGCTCCAGCCCGGCGCGTTCACCCCTCCGCCGGCCACCTGGCGGGTGCCTTCCATTTGGGCACCGCTTGCCGCGGACGCGCCGGCGGTGGTGTCGGCGTCGTTGGCCGCGCCCGAGCAGGAAATGGTGACCATGACGGCCAGTGTCGTGAGAGCGAGACGCGATGCGCGCATGTGAGAACCCTTCGCAGAAAGTGTGAGCGTGGAAGCTACGCAACCGAGGGTTACAATGTGACCCCGATCACTCCGGATACTCGACTGTCGCTCACCTGCCATTCCGGCCGGTTACGCCCGGCCGCCTTCGTCTTCTTTAATAGAGGTCAGCAATGACCCATTCCCCCACTGGAGTTTCTGCATGAGCACCAGACAGGTGACCGACGAAGAAGGCCGTGTGTGGTTGTGCAAGCCTGAAGAATCCAACGACGTCCTTGGGCGCGACGTGCACCTCGTGTGCACCACCGCGACCGCGAAGAAGCCACTCCGTATCACGGTGAGCTGGAACTGGGCGAAGATGGCCGAGAAGGGCCTGGCCCGGGTCATCAATTCGGCCGCGCTGGAGCTGCTACCCGGATAATGCGGATCCTGGACTGGCGCCGTGCGCTTCGCCGCGCATGGCGCTATGCTCCATGATGCCAAGAAAACCGAATTACGGGTTCGAGAAGCGCCGCAAGGAGCAGGAGCGCCAGAAGAAGACGGAAGCCAAGCTCCAGGAAAAGCTGCGGCGGAAGGAAGAGGAACGCGCCGCCGAGGCGAACGACGCACCCCCACCGGTGGAAGACGGCCTCTAAGACCGCGGTCGTAGCAATCTCGCGGCGGCGTGCCTCGTCATTCGTGACTCAGCGCGGCCGTGGCTCCACGTCCCGCAGCCGGGCCATGCGTCGGCGCGCGGCAGCTACGCGGGGCTGAAGCTCAGGGTCTGCGTCCTTCCACAGGTCTACGAACGCTGCGTAGTTCTGATGCGCCTTCGCGACCTCTCCCCGCGCCTCGTACAACTCGCCCAGGCGACGAAACGTGAGGCCAAGCAGCAGCTGGTCTGAGATGAAACGCCAGTGATCCGGCGACGCCAGATAACGTTCGTACACCGCAATGGCCGAGTCAGCCTGGCCGGCGCGATCGTAACTGAGACCCAGCAGGGACAGGTCGCATGACATGCAGTCGCCAATCGACGACGATACGGTGAAGTGTCGCGCCGCCTCGTCGAACCGGCCGGCCGCGAAGGCCACGGCCCCGCGCATCGTCATGCGCTCGACTTCATCCTGATAGCGCACCGTCCCTGCGCGTCCCGCTTCGAATGACGCGAGGACGGCTTCCGCGCGCGCTGCCTGTCCCGTGAAGGCATAAGCGAGCGTCAGTCCCACGTACGGGCGCACGACCGCTGGGATCGTTTCCAGCGGTTGGGTCGAAAGCGCAGCATCCAGCACGGCGATTGCGCGGGGTTTGTTCTCCAGCAGAACGGCTGCATCGATCGCGAGATCGATGGCGGCCTCCAGTCGCGCCTGCGGCCGGCCGTTCTGCGCCTGGATGTCTGCGGACTCGCGGACCCGACGCGCAGCATCAGTGAGACGTCCGCGCGTGCGCAAGGTTCTCGCATCCGAATCGATCGCGAACGCCCGGGCCATCCCGTTGACGCGATCGTCCGCGAGCGCCTGCGCGACGTCGGCCGCGGCTGAATCGAACTGTCGGTCGGCGTAATGCAGTTCCCAGCGGCGTGCATACCGCTGCGGCGTGTTCGGGTAGGTGGAATCGTACCGTGCCATCGCTTGCCACGCCTCTTCCTTTTTCCCGGCGTTCCATAGCGTCCAGATCAGCTGATTATGGGAGACCGCCGGGCCGTAGCCCGTCGCCAGACTGCGCTTCAGGACTTCTTCTGCTTTCGGCCAGTTGCGATGCCACCGGTACGCGATTGCGACGTTGTTCAGCGCCGTGTAATTGTCGGGTTGGAGATCCAGCAGGGTTTCGTACGCGGAAATGGTCTTGGCGAGATCCTGTTGGGGACCGCGGTAGAAGTAGCTGCCCAACACGATGTATCGCTCCGCGTCGCTGAGCCGGTCGCGGTGATCGTACGCCTTCTGCAGCAGCAGCATTGCCTTGTCAGCCTGCTGCCGGTTGCTGTACTCAGCGGCCAGTCGGCGATATGCCATCGCGAATCCCGTATCGAGCGCCACGGCCTCCTCCAGTAGCGCGATGCCTCTGGCCCCATCCGCGCCCTCGGACATCAGCCGGCTGCCCTGGACGTATTTCTTCAGCGCCGCCAGCGAGGGCGTGGTCACGCGCTCGAGGGCAGGCGTTGCCTGCACCTGTTTCAGCGATTCACCGATCTTTTCCCGGACATTCTTTGCCAGCTTGTCGATCGCGGGCAGCAGGTCGGCATCGCTCGCGGCCTCGACCAGGAAGCGCGCGAGTTCAACTCCCGTCTGGGCCTCGACGAGACGCGCCGACACGCGATAGCTCCCGCCGTAGCCAATCACGTCGCCAGTGACGATCGCTTTCATTCCCTCGCGCGAGGCCATTTCGCGCGCCACGCCGAAATCGATTGGCAGGTTTGGCGATCGCTGCATGCGACGCAACACTTCACGCAACTCATTCGGCTCCGCCACGGCCACCGCGCGCGACTGGGCGAGGGCAGTCCGGAAGGCATCCGTCACGACGACGGCGATGGTCGTGTCCTGGGTGGAATTGGTGAAGTCTGCGACCAGCAGCTTCTCGTTACGCTGCATGGTCCCCTTCCCCAGCAGCGATCCGAAGGGACCGATGCCCATCGAGCGCATTCCCATGTACACGCCGATGATCAGCACGAAGGCACCAACGGCGACGGCGCCGCCGACCCACGTGCGACGCCAGCTGAGGTGCGGACTCGCCCTCATCGCAAGCGTCGCCATCGTGCCATGCGCCGCGGCCGCAGGGGACCCGCCGGGGGTATACGTCGGCGTCTGCGTCACCAGACTGCGCGTCGCGTGGTGGACATACGCCGTGAAGAGGATCACCGGGAGCCCCAGTGCCATGACGAACATGGCGCCAGGGAATACCCAGCCTGGCAGCCCGATCGCAACGATGGACGCCTTCGCGACAATGGCGACGAAAATGAACGCGACAGCGTACGCCATCAGCGCCTTGCCCAGCATGCCGCGTCCACTCAACAGCACAGCCGGCATTGGCGCGTGCCCGCCGCCACTCGTCACGGTTTCGAGCACCTGCACGAGGTGCGCAGCCTGTTGCGGGCGCGCATCCTGATCCTTTTCCAGGCACCGCATCACCAGCTCGGCGAGCGCCGCGGGTGTCTCGGCGCGGAAGCTCGTGATGGCTTGCGGTGTGTCGCTCATCTGGGCGGCGAGCAGACGTTGCGGGGATTTCTCGACGAAAGGCGGACGGCCTGCCAGCAACTCATAGGCGGTGCAGCCAAACGCGTAGATGTCCGCGCGATGGTTGGTGTCCGGATCAGCCGCGGCCTGCTCCGGCGCCATGTACGCGGGCGTGCCAATCGACGATCCGATCTGCGTGAGTGTCTCGGGGTGGCTGCCATCGCCGTGGGATCGCGCGGCCTGGATGGCTTTTGCGATCCCGAAGTCAGTGACGGTGGCGGAGCCACCACTCAGCAGGATGTTGTCCGGCTTGATGTCGCGGTGAACGATGCCACGC
>DASPMP010000340.1:0-5643 GCA_035626995.1 Gemmatimonadaceae bacterium | reverse complement strand
AGCGCGATTCACGAGCAATCCGACGGTGCCCATCGACTCCATCGTCGCGCAGATCAACATGGACATGATCGGGCGTCGTGGCGGGGCGAGCGCAAAATTCGATTCGCGCACGCAGGGGGAGTCGGCGGAGAACACGTTGTTTGTGCTTGGCCCGAACGCCGCGCCGAACAACCAGAGCCGGATGCTGGGGACGATCTTCGACACGGTGAACGCCCGCCAACCGTTCCCGCTGACCATCGACCGCTCGTTCGACACCCCGACGCATCCCGAGCGGTACTACTACCGCAGCGATCACTTCAACTACGCGCAGAAGGGGGTCCCGATCCTCTTCGTCTCGACGGGCTTTCACGAGGACTATCACAAGGTGAGCGACGAGCCGTCGAAGATCGACTATGAGAAGATGAGCCGGATCGGCAGCCTGCTGGTGGACTTCGGCAACGCGCTTGGCAACCGGGAAAGTCGACCTCGGTGATGGGAGGGCTTACGGCCAACAGCTGACGGCCAAGGGCTAACGGCCAAGGGCTGATGGCCAACAGACACAACGTTAGCAGTCATAAGTCCCGAGTGCCAAAGGAGTTGCCTAACACGAGCTGAGCCGTCCGACGGGTATAGTCTCTGCCTGACACAAACCTTTGAACCACCCACGGGTACGGTTGAAAAGGAGGTGCGCAGATGATTCTGGCGAATGCACGGCAGCGGTTATCGCGCGAAGACGCACAGCTCGCGGTGCGGCTCATGGCTCAGGATTCCGCCGAAGAGCTGGACCGGGCGCAGCAGCGCCTCGTCGATGAAGGCATCGACGCTATCCTGGATGACGAACGCCTGCCCGGAGCGATCATGCGCTCCCGCTATGGGGCGTACGCGTCGCTTCCGCTGTTCCTCTACGTCATGGTGCGGCACGCGCTGCTGCGAGCGGGAGAACGCGACCGGTCGCTCAGCGACTACATCGCGGCGGTGCTCCTGTCCTTCAATGCAAAGGGGCGCGCCGACCGCGTGAGCGAGAGCGACGACCAGCTGTACGACACACTCGCCTCTCTCCTCGAAGACGTGAACGATCGCGACCCGCGTCGCTCCTTCCTCGTCCGCGTGCATCTGGGGAACCAGGCGCTGTGGATCTCGGGGCTGTTTCCGGACAAGGTCGAGCACCACAAGTGGCGTCGCGGCGGCCCGGATCTCGGCTATTTCGAGGAGATGGGGAAGCGCGGCTTCGAGCTCGCCGCGGAGCATCGCATGTCTGAGCAGTTCGGCATGACGGACGTCTACGCGAACATCGCGGCGCGATTCGGGCTGCTGCGCGTCGCGCTCAACTCGCTGTCCGATACGCTGCTGTTCCCCAACCGGAATACGCCCGAGCGGCTGATGCGCCAGGTGTCCGACGAGATGCGGTGGAAGCTGGCGGGCTAAAACAGCCTCGGCCCTCGGCTCTCGGCAGCTGCAGCGACGGCCTGGGCGAACGCGCGGAAGAGGCCGCGGTCCCACGGCTTTCCGTCGCCCACGAGTTCTTCCGGGTGCCATTGCACGGCGAGCATCCACCAGTCGTCGTCCGTGGACTCGACGCCTTCCACGATTCCGTCTTCGGCGCGTGCAGTCACGCGTAGCCCGTCGGCCAGGCGGTCCACCGCCTGATGGTGATAGGAATTCACCGTGATGTGCGCGGCGCCGATGGCGTCCGCGAGCAGCGAGTCAGGCTCCAGCTCGACCGTGTGCACGCGCACTCCACGCTCGGCGTCCTGATCATGCACGACCGCTGAAGGACGTTCCGAGGGGATGTCCTGGATCAGCGTACCGCCAAGGGCGACGTTGATTGCCTGGATGCCTCGACAGATGCCCAGCGTCGGCAGCGACAGCGCGCGCGCAGCCTTCACCACCGCGAGCTCGCATTTGTCGCGCGCCACGTGCGGCGTCTGAGTGCGCGGGTGTCTCGCGGCGCCGAACTCGACGGGGTCGACGTCCTCGCCGCCGGTAAGGATCACTCCCGCGACGGTGGAGAGCACGGCTTCTGCTTCATTCGGTGCGAGCGGGGGAAGCACAAGGGGAATGAGCCCTGCGGCCCTCACCGCATTCACGTAGGCCTCGTTGAGCCGGACGCGCATGGCGCCGTCGATCTCCTTCGTGGTCGACGTGAGCGCAACAATGGGAGCGGTCATGTCAATGACGAAAGTAGTTGCGAGCGCGGTGCGCAGCAGGGTATGGTAAGCGGCACTTTCCCTCCCCATCAAACGTAGTATTGCTGTGTTCGAGCAGCTGAGACGCTCCCTCAACGACCTCCTGGATCGCGCCACGAAACCCGAAGACCGCCGGGAGATTGTCGCGCGCATGAAGACCACCCTCGTGCAGGCGCGGATGGGGCTGGACGACGTGCGCGATGCGCTGGGGCGGACCCAGCGAAAGCTCGAGCACGAGCGCAAGGAGCTGGCAACCGTGCGCCGGCGCAAGGAGCTCGCGGCCGCGGTGCCTGATCCGGAAACGGTCGCGATCGCGGAGCGCTTCGAGAAGCAGCTCGAGGAAAAGGTGTCGGTGCTGGAGCAGAAGCTCGCGGTCCAGACGCAGGAAGTCGCGATGGCCGAGCGCGAGGTGGACGAGATGAAGGCGGAGATCCGCAGGGCGATGGCCGGAGCTCCTGCGTCCACGGCGAACATGCCGCTCGACGACCCGCTGGCCGACGACCCGATCATGGATCCGCAGGGGACGAAGGTGCGCGAGGAGATCGACTCGCTGGCGCGCGAGCGCGCGCGTACCGACCGGGACGACGAAGCGACGCGTCGTCTGGAGGAACTCAAGCGGCGGATGGGGAAGTAGCCGGTGCGTTGGCCGTTGAAGGCGCTGCTGCTCCTGGGCGGCGCAGGTCCCGTCGTGGCGCAGGACCAGATTCCCTGTCGGGGACAGCGCATCGATACGATCATCATCGAGGCGCATGCCCCCACCGTGACCGGGCTTCGTCGCGTGCCGATCGCCGGCGCTGTGGCGAAGAAGACGCACGTCATCACACGCGGCGAAGTCGTGCGTGGCTTCCTCCTGCTCAAGGAGGGAGACCGCTGCTCGGAGACGCGCCGCGCCGAGTCCGAGCGCGTGCTCCGCGCGCAGCCGTTCATCGCGGACGCGACGGTCGACGTGGTGCCAGGTTCGCGCGGCGGGGTGAATCTCGAGGTGCGCACCATCGACGAAGCGTCGATGATCATCAGTGGCTCGGTCTCGAACTCCGCACCCAATGTGCGCAGTGCACGCTTCGGCAATTCCAACCTCGCGGGGCTCGGAATCACGGCGTCGCTGGGATGGCGTCACGAGCCCGCGTTCGACGACCAGGTGCAGGTGCGGTTCATCGATCACCAGCTGTTCGGCCAGCCGTACGTGCTGGATCTCGCGTCGATCAAGGAGCCGCTGGTCGAGATCGATCGCGCGCAGCTGTCCCTGCCATTCCGCACCGACTTTCAGCGCGTCGCGTGGCGCATGCTCATCGGCGAGAGCCGCGGGCACGCGCAATTCGTCCACCGGGACACCGGTCGGCTGGCGCTTGGCTTCCAGCGGCAATACGGCGAGATCGGCGGCATCCTGCGTGTGGGACCGCCCGGAAAACTGAGCCTCCTCGGGCTGTCGCTATCGAACGAGCGCGCCTGGCCCGACACGGGCGCGGTACGCGTCACCGAGTTCGGATTCCGTCCTGACACCGGGGCGCAACTCGCCGGAAGGTTTCGGGAGACGCGCGCGGCGCGAATGAATGCGCTGATTGGTGTGCGCTCGCTGCGATTTGCGCGTGTCACCGGGTTCGATGCGCTCCGGGGGACGCAGGACATGCCGCTTGGACTGCAGCTCGGCACCCTCGTGGGGCAGGGAATTTCCGCATTCGGAAGCGACGCGAAGGACCTGTTTGTCGCGTCGGACCTTTATGTGGGATTCGGGTCGCGTCGCGTGGTCTACCGACTGCAGGCACAGGGTGAAGGCCGGCGCTCGCGGGAGACCGGCGCGTGGGATGGCCTTGTCGGCAGCGGACGGTTCAGCCGCTACGCGCGACTGGACGCCTATCGCACTCGGCAGATCGCGGTGGAATGGAGCGGGACGTCGAAGGTGCTCATCCCACATTCGCTGTCGCTCGCGAGCAACGATGGCGGCATCCGCGGGCTGTCAGACCCGCGTGAGTTCGGTGGACGCCGGGCCATCGCACGCGTCAGTGAACAGTATTTCATCGGGACGCCGTTCGATTTCGGTGACCTGGGGCTGACCCTGTTTGCGGACGCGGGTCAGCTCTGGCCGGGCGACATTCCGTACGCGCAGAAGACATCGCTGCGTGGATCGGTGGGAGCGGGGCTGCTGTTCGCGATACCGATGCGATCCACGCGGATGTGGCGCCTGGAGTTTGCCGCGCCGGTGAATCGCGAGCCGGGCGGCAATCGGTGGGAGATCAGGCTTCGGCATTCCGACCTGACGTCGTTCTTCTGGCGCGAGCCGGCCGACGTCGGCTCGGCGCGCGCGCTTGCGGTGCCGTCGAGCGTTTATAGCTGGCCGTGAGTAACGGCTGACCGCCAAGGGCTTACGGCCAAGAGCTGACGGCCAAGAGCTGACGGCCAAGAGCTTACGGCCAACGGCTTAGGGCCAAGGGCTGACGACCAAGAGCTGACGGCCAACTGCTGACTGCCAAGAGCCGCAGTGGGCGGTCAGCGGTTGGCTTTTAGCGGTTGGCGGTCAGCTCTTGGCGGTAAGCAGTCGGCGGTCAGCTCTTGGCGGTCAGCTCTTGGCGGTAAGCAGTTGGCGGTCAGCTCTTGGCGGTCAGCTCTTGGCGCTGGGCTCTTGGCACTCAGCTTTTCGCTGTTGACATCATGCGCCGGATTGGAATCACCAGGAGCGCCAGCACGATCGCGGCGATGAACAGCGATCCCGCCGTGCGCGTGAAGAGCTCCGGCATCTGTTCCAGCTTTTCGGGATCCACGTGACCGCCGACGAGGCCGCCGATCAGGTTGCCCAGCGCTGACGCCGTAAACCAGATCCCCATCATCTGCCCCACGTATTTACGGGGCGAGAGCTTGGTCATCGACGACAGCCCAACGGGCGACAGGGCAAGCTCGCCGACCGTCTGGAAGAAGTAGCTGCCGACCAGCCACCAGGGAGACACGAGCGTCCCGACACCGC
Organism: Gemmatimonadaceae bacterium; assembly: GCA_035626995.1. Lineage (GTDB taxonomy): Bacteria > Gemmatimonadota > Gemmatimonadetes > Gemmatimonadales > Gemmatimonadaceae > DASPMP01. The sequence continues at coordinate 522 of DASPMP010000340.1, read as the reverse complement.
CACTCACGACCTTGTTCGCGGCGAAGATCATCAGCACGAACCCGACGCCAGCCATGGCGAGGCCGAACGCGAATTTTCCCGGACTCGAGAGGTCGCGATTGCGTCGCCCGAGCGACAGCCACACCCAGGCAGCGACGGGAGCGAGAGTGATGACGAAGAACGAGTTGATCGACTGGAACCACGTCGCCGGCATCTCGAAGCCGCCGAATTGGCGATCGGTAAAATCGCGCGCAAACAGGTTCAGTGACGTCGGCGCCTGCTCGAAAGCGCCCCAGAAGACGATCGCGAACAGGAAGAGAATGAAGATGACGCCGACGCGCTTCTTCTCCTGCCGGTCGATCCCGCCGGCGACGAAGACGAAGAGGAAGAACGCCGTCACCATCGCCAGCGTGATGTTCACCGTGTGCCGCCCGATCGCCGCCGCGTCGATGGTGATCCGGTCGGTCGCCGCGAGGACGAAGAGCAGGGCGACGATCGCGAGGCCGACGAGGACGGCGATGGCCCCCGTGCGCGCCTGGCGGG
>DASPMP010000339.1:0-4777 GCA_035626995.1 Gemmatimonadaceae bacterium | reverse complement strand
GCGCTGCTCGGGATTGAGCTGCCCGGAGATCCCCAGCTCGAGCAGGTCCGCATATCCGATCACCGCGTTCAGCGGCGTGCGGAGCTCGTGACTCATCGTCGCCAGGAATTCGCTCTTCGCCTGGCTCGCCGCCTCCGCCTCGGCGCGGGCGACACGCTCTCGCTGCAGCTGCTCGGCGCGTTCCGCCGCGCGCTTCCGGTCGGTGCAGTCGCGGATGGACACGAGGCGCACGTCCTCGTCGTCCCACTGCGTCTCGACGACGCGCAGCTCCGCAGTCACCATCGCTCCACCCGGCCGGATGATCTCGATTTCGCTCGCGTCTCCCACGACGGACGGGAAGCCGAGCTCCGCTCCCTTCAGGGACGCGAGCGGCCTCCCGAACAGTGCCTCGGCGGCGGGATTCGCAAAACGGATGGCGCCCGATGCGTCGAGGATGACGATCCCGTCCGCGAGCCGCTCCACGATGGACCGCAGCCGATCCTGGTCGTGTCGCGCCGCGGCCTGGCCGGATTGCGATCGCTGACGGACGGACATACCGGCGTATATCACAATGTCCGTGCCGAACGGTCGCGCTGGCTAATGGCCCCGGATATGCCTTAGTCCGCTCATTGCACGCGACCCTGATGCGGGCCAGCTTCCGGTCCAGAGGATCAACGCACTGTCGAACAAATACCTGCTCAAGCTCTACGTCACCGGCGCCAGTGCGCGCGCCGAGACGGCCATCCGGAACCTGCGGCGCATCTGCGAGGACGAGCTGCAGGGTCGGTATGAGCTGGAGATCATCGACGTGCGCGAGCAGCCCGAGATCGCCGAGCAGGATCGCATCCTGGCGACGCCGACGCTCATCAAGCAGCTGCCGCCCCCCCTTCGCCGCGTGATCGGCGACCTGTCCGACAAGGAGAAAGTGCTGCTCGGTCTCGAGGTTCGGCAGCGCGACGATACCAGCCCGTGACCCTGCCCATGTCCCACTCTCCCATCCAGAAGCTCAGCACCGGCATCACCAGCTTCGACGTCATCGCGAAAGGCGGACTGCCCGAGCACCGGACGACGCTGATCTCCGGCACCGCGGGAAGCGGCAAGACCGTCTTCGCGATGCAGTTCCTTGCGGCGGGGATCACTGGGTCGAACGAGAATGGCGTCTTCGTCACGTTCGAGGAATCGGCCGACGACATCCGGAAGAACATGATGAGCTTTGGCTGGGACCTGCCGAAGTGGGAACGTGAGGGACGCCTGGCGTTCGTGGACGCGTCCCCCGATCCCGCGGTCGAGACGGTGGAGAGCGGCAGCTTCGACCTCGGCGCGCTGCTTGCCCGGGTACAGCACGCGGTAAAGAAAGTGAATGCGAAGCGCGTCTCGGTGGATTCACTCGGCGCGATGTTCTCGCAGTTCTCCGATCAGTCCATCGTGCGGCGTGAGTTGTTCAAGATCGCGTCCGCGCTCAAGGGGATGCAGGTCACGGCGATCCTGACCGCGGAGCGGGTGGAAGAGTACGGACCCATCGCGCGGTTCGGCGTGGAGGAGTTCATCGCGGACAACGTGATGGTGCTGCGCAACGTGCTGGATGGCGAAGTGCGCCGGCGGACGGTGGAGATCCTCAAGTTCCGCGGCACCGATCACCAGAAGGGCGAGTTCCCCTTCACGATCATGGAAGGCGAAGGAGTGGTGGTCATCCCGCTGTCGGCGATCGCGCTGCGGCAGCATTCGTCCAACGTGCGGGTGACGTCGGGGAGCAAGGAGCTGGACGAGATGTGCGGAGGCGGGTTTTTCCGCGATTCCGTGATTCTCGTCTCCGGGGCGACAGGCACCGGGAAGACGCTGACGGTCACGCAGTTCCTCGAGGGAGCCGCGCGGAAGGGCGAGCGCGCGCTGCTGCTGGCGTTCGAGGAGAGCCGCGAGCAGCTGTTCCGGAACGCGAGTGGCTGGGGGGTGGACTTCGAGAAGATGGAGCGCGACGGGACGCTGCGCGTCGTGTGCGACTACCCCGAGGTCGTGGGGCTGGAGGAGTGGCTGATCAAGATCCAGCGCACGGTGACCGACTTCAAACCACAGCGCGTCGCGCTCGACAGTCTCTCGGCGCTGGAACGTGTGGGCTCGATCAAGGCATTCCGCGAGTTCGTGATCGGCGTGACGTCGTTCATCAAGCAGCAGGAGATCACGGGGCTGTTTACGGCGACCACGACGACGCTGATGGGCGGCGCGTCGATCACGGAGACGCACATCTCCACGTTGACCGACTCGATCATCCTGCTGCGGTACGTTGAGATGTTCGGTGAGATGAAACGCGGGATCACCGTGCTGAAGATGCGCGGGTCCATTCACGACAAGGGGATCCGCGAGTTCACGATCGACGGCAAGGGAATGCACATGGGACGTCGGTTCAAGAACGTGACCGGAGTGCTGTCCGGTGCGCCGATGCATGTGTCGCCGTCGGATCTCGAACGGGCGTGGTCGCTGTTTGATCAGGAGCTCACGCAGAAGAAGAAGACCGGTGACCGTCGCAAGACTGACTGACTCTCAAGGGCTTACGGCCAAGAGCTTGCGGCCAAGAGCTTACTGCCAAGAGCTTACGGCCAAGAGCTTACGGCCAAGCTTACGGCCAAACGCTTACGGCCAATTGCTTACAGCCAACTGCTTGCGGCCAACTGCTGACGGCCAACTGCTGACGGCCGAGGCCGAGGCTGATAGCCGAGGCCGAGAGCCGAGGCTGAGGCCGGCGCGTTTCGTTCCACCCCTAGCGAACTCGAATACGCGCCGCCACACTTCGGCCCGGCGATGATGCCTACTGCACGTCTACCGCTAGAACGGAGATCGTGAATGCATCGGTATCCAGCTCGTGCCCTCGCCGCGGCCATCGTGCTGCTGGCGGCCTGCTCCGCCCCCGACCAGATCCCGGTCGCTCCCACCTCAGGCGAGGGCGCCCTGCGCGCCAACGCCGCAACCGCGTACCTCGTCACCTTCCGCGATGACGTGACGGATGTACGTGGCGTCGCGAACGAGATGTCCCGTCGCGGCGGTTTTGCGCTCGACCATGTTCGTGAACACGCGGCGCGCGGATTCACCGCCGTGATCCCGCCCGGCCAGGTGGACAACGTCCGCAACGATCCTCGGGTCAAGATCTTCGAGCCGGACGGTGTCGTTACGCTCGACCTGCCGCGTGAGCAGCCCGGCGCGAACGCGAAGCCGGGTGGCGGTGGACAGCAGATCTCGTACGGCCTCACGCGCGTCGGCGGCTCGGCCGACGGTACTGGGAAGACGGCGTGGATCATCGACACGGGCATCGACCTCGATCACCCGGACCTCAACACAACGCGCAACTGTCACGTGAGCTTCGTGCGCACCACCACGCCCGATGACGGCAATGGCCATGGCACGCACGTCGCCGGCACCGTCGCCGCGAAGAACAATTCCACCGGTACGCTTGGTGTCGCCGCGAACGCGTTTGTGTGCGCGGTGCGCGTGCTTGACAACTCCGGCAGCGGCCAATGGTCGTGGATCATCAACGGCATCAACTACGTCGCCGCGAATGGTGCGTCCGGCGAAGTGGCCAACATGAGCCTGGGCGGCACGGGAAGCAACGCGACGCTCGAGCAAGCCGTGACCGACGCCTCGCGGAACGTGAAGTTTGTCCTCGCCGCCGGGAACAATGGCATTCATGCGGGCGGCTTCACGCCGGCGCGGGTGAATGGCTCGAACATATACACCATCAGCGCGGTGGGCAGCAACGATTGCCTGGCGTCGTTCTCGAACTATGGGAACCCGCCGGTGGATTACGCCGCGCCTGGCGTGGGCATCCTGTCGACGTGGAAAGGTGGCGGGACAAAGAGCATCAGCGGCACGTCCATGGCTGCACCGCATGTGACGGGCATCCTGCTGCTTGGCTCCGTGCGCGGCAACGGCACGGCCTGTAACGACAAGGACAGCACGCCGGATCCGATCGCGAGCAGATAGGGCTCGGCTCTCGGCTCTCGGCTCTCGGCTCTCGGCTCTCGGCTCTCGGCTCTTGGCCGAGGGCTGACGGCCGAGGGCTGAGGGCTGGACTTACTGGCGGCGCCGCGAGCGATTCGCGCTGAGCGCAGGGGCAGACACCGTGAGCAGCAGCGCGAACGCAGCGCCGAGCATAATTATGGTCGGCACGGTGTTATCGCGCACGGAAACGTTGGCGGCCGCTGCGACGGCGACTTCACCCATCGTCGTCCCCGCGGACGTCAACGCACTCGCGGCTGCCGCTGCAGCCGACGCCATCTCATGCGGGATGAGCTTCGCGACGTACGACTCGTACTCGTCCGGGAATACCGCGACGTGGTAATGCGGCGGACGACGCTCGCGGGTGACGTCGAGCAGTCCCCTGTCTTCCAGGGAGAGCAGCGTCGCCTCGAGCCACTGACGCTCGGCGGCTGTCTTCGGCACGCGGAAGTCCACGGCCATTCCAGCCGGATGCACCGACAGCGGGCTCGCGTTGCGCGGCTGCATCGACGTCGGGCGCGTCAGGCTCGTGACGACGAGCTGCTCCCCCGTCGCGCGACGATACTGCGCGGCGAGACGCTCGATGAACGTCTTGAGGATCGGTCGCGTGTACGGGAACGAAACCTTGCTCACCAGAAGGTCTTCGTTCGGCACGACCTCGACGAGGCGCTCCTTTGCGACGAACTCACGCACCTGCGCCGCAGTACGCAGGAAGGTGAAATCGTGCTCCTTCGCGATCTCGTTCTGCTCGCGAATGGACGCGCGCGAGCCGCCCAGATCCGCATCGGCGGCTGAGACGGGCGCGGCTGGCAAA
>DASPMP010000338.1:0-2682 GCA_035626995.1 Gemmatimonadaceae bacterium | reverse complement strand
ATCTACTGGTAGGCCAGCGGGGCTCCGGCGTCTGGACGGACCTCGAGCGCGTGGTTGCGGCACCCCCGCTGCCGACGAATGGCGACACCGTGGTCGTTCACTCGGAGGGCGTTGGCGCCTATGCTCCCGTGGCTGGCACTTCCTGGCATGTGTGGGTGGGCCAGTCCCGCGACGCCATCGTAGCACCCGCGCGCCGGCTGCTGTATACCCTCGTGCCCGTCGGGCTCACCATCGCCCTGCTCAGCGTTGCGCTGATGTGGACCTTCACCCGCAGCATCACGCGGCCCATCGCGCAGCTGACCGACGCCGCGGAGAACATTGCCGCGGACAATGGCGACACGGGGATGCAGCCCACGGTGCTGATGCCGGCGACCGCGAACGAGGTCGTGAGGCTGCGCTACGCGTTCGAGCGAATGGCAAAGCGCGTCTCCGAACGGCAAACACTGGAGCTGCAGCTCCGCCACGCACAGAAGATGGAGGCGGTCGGCCGCCTCGCGGGCGGCGTCGCCCACGACTTCAACAACCTGCTTACCGCCATCCGGTCCTATGCCGATCTGCTCATCGCGGACACGCCGGAATGGGACGAGAAGCGCGCGGACCTCCTCGAGATTCGCAAGGCCAGCGAACGCGCGGCAGCGCTCACCGCGCAGCTGCTCGCGTTCAGCCGCAAGCAGATGCTCCAGCCGCGCGTCCTCGATACGTCCCAGGTGCTCACCGAACTCCGTGGGATGCTCGACCGGCTGATGGTCGAAGACATCAACCTCACGATGGACATCGCGCCGGACGTCTGGCCGGTGAAGGCGGATCGCGGACAGCTGGAGCAGGTGATCGTCAACCTGGCGGTCAACGCGAAGGACGCCATGCCCAATGGCGGTGTCATTCGCGTGGCCGCGATGAACACGACGCTGGAGCATCCAATCGCGACGCGGCATGGTGAGATCCCGAATGGGCAGTACGTCGCCGTCAGCGTGACCGACACGGGGATCGGGATGGACCTGAAGACCCAGAACAAGGTCTTCGAGCCGTTCTTCACCACGAAACCGATTGGTCAGGGCACAGGGCTGGGGCTTGCCACGGTACACGGGATCGTCGCGCAGAGCGGCGGTTTCGTTCGGGTGCAGAGTGAGCTGCAGCTCGGCACGACCTTCACGGTGTTCCTGCCGCGCGTGCATGAGACGCCGAAGCGCAGCGGCAACCACGCCGCGATCCCGGAAGACAGGGATCAGGGAACCGAGACCATCCTGCTGGTCGAGGACGAGCAGGCGGTGCGAGCCCTCGCGCGCCGGGTTCTGGAGCGTGCAGGGTTCCGGGTCCTCGAGGCCGAGACACCTTCGGTCGCGCTCGCGCTGGCGAGGGCGCATGCATCGCAGATCCAGCTCATCGTGAGCGACGTGGTCATGCCCGAGATGAATGGGCCCGCACTGGTGACGAGAATCTCGGAACTCTGTCCGTCGGCGCGCGTACTGTTCATTTCCGGTTATACCGACGACGAGATAATCGGCCGCGGGCTCTCCGAGCCCGGGATGCTGCTCCTGCCGAAGCCCTTCAGCGCGCAGGAGCTGGTCGAACGTGTGAGGCAGGCCCTTGACGCGCGACCGGAAAGCGTTTCCGTCTGATCAAATCGATTGAAAATCGGGACTGGTGACGGGGCTCCTCCGTGGCCAGTCTTAAGACGATGGCCATGACCAGTGTTGCGAAGGGCAACTCCATAGAAATCGACGTCGTACGCTCCGCCCTCGACCCGGATTACGAGATCCTGGACGAGCTCGGACGCGGCGGCATGGCGATCGTGTATCGCGCCCGCGAACGCGCACTCGATCGCGAGGTGGCCATCAAGGTCCTCCCCGCCATGCTGGCCATGGACCAGGACTTCGTCGAGCGCTTTACGCACGAGGCGCGGACGGCCGGCAAGCTCGAGCACCCGAACATCGTCCCCATCTATCGCGTCGGCACCTCCGGCCACGTCATCTACTTCGTGATGAAGCTCCTCACGGGGCAGAGCCTGGCCCGGGTGATCCGTGAACGCGGAAAGCTCAGCGTCGGCGAGGTCCGTCGCATCCTCATCGAGACGGCGAGCGCCCTTGGCTATGCGGCCAAGCGCGGGGTAGTGCACCGGGACATCAAGCCCGACAACATCCTGCTCGACGCCGAAGGTCGCTGCGTCATCACCGACTTCGGCATCGCGAAGGCTCCTGGCGGGCAGCAGACCGCGGCGGGAACATCGCTGGGAACGCCGAAGTACATGAGCCCCGAGCACGCGCAGGGGGTTCCGCTCGACGGTCGCAGCGACATGTACAGCCTGGGTGTCGTGGCCTACCAGTGCCTCACCGGCCGCACGCCATTCGAGGCAGACGATCCCTTCGCAATCCTGTACAAGCACATCAACGAGCCGCTCCCCCGCCCCGACCTCACCTCCGACGAAGAGTGGGCGCTGTACGCGGTCATCGAACGGATGCTTTCCAAGAAGGCCGAGGACCGGTTTCAGAGCGCCGACGACATGATCGTCGCACTCGGCGGGCATGTGTCAGCGCCCACGCTGGTCAGCCAGTCGCTGCCCTCGCTCGTCGTCGCTGCGCAGCCAACGGAGATCATCCTCACGCCGACGTTCGGCACGAAGATGAAGCGCTTCTGGACCCAGGACTGGCGTTCGTGGGCGGGCGCGGCCTCCGTGGTCACCACGGC
>DASPMP010000337.1:0-13195 GCA_035626995.1 Gemmatimonadaceae bacterium | reverse complement strand
CGCATTGCTGATGCGTCGCCTACGTAACCATACGTAACCTCCCCCCGTGCTTCCAACCCTACAGTTCCTGCCATGACCGAGCCCGATGTCACGCTGACGGACTATGCCATCGCTGCGCTGTGCGCCGTGTTCTGTGTTCTCGCGTCGCGCTGGCGCACCGAAAGTCCGACGCTGCGACGCTGGTGGATCATCCTCTTCGGGTCCATCGGCGCGGGCGCGCTGTTTGGCGGCACCGTGCACGGCTTCTTTCTCGACACGGAAAGCGTCGGCAACGCGGTCCTGTGGCGCGCGACGCTCCTCGCGCTCGGCGTCACCAGCGCGGCGATGTGGATGCTCGGCGCGATGTTGCGGCTCGCGCCCGCGGCGGTCACCGTGATTCGGGGAGCCGCGCTCGTGCTCCTGGCGGTGTATGCCGTGATCGTCATTGGTGTTGATCAGCGATTCCTTATCGCGATCGCGATGTATCTCCCGGCGACCGTGTTCCTTCTCGCTGTATTCATCTCTCTGGCACGCCGCCGTCAACCGGGGATCGGCGTTGGCATCGTCGGTCTCCTGCTGACGTTCGTCGCCGCCGCCATCCAGCAGCTGCGTATCGGCATCCACCCCACGTGGTTCAACCACAACGCCCTCTATCACGTCGTTCAGGGCATCGCGCTTTACATGATCTTCCGCGCCGCAAAGTCGTTGACGCTCGCGTCCCCATCCCGGAGTTCCCCATGATGTCTCGTCGCGCGTTCCTCGAGTGGAGTGCCATGGCTGGCACCGCGGTCGTACTTCCCGGTTGCCGGCCGTCCAGGCCGCCGCTAACCCGCGACAGTGACGGAATTGTCCTCAACGACATACACTCGCAGCTCAACGCCACCTGCATGCGCGCCATGCATCGCCCCGTATCCGCGGACGATCTCGCGCGCGTGGTCCGAGACGCCGCGTATCACATGCGACCGCTCTCGATCGCCGGAGGACGTCACGCCATGGGTGGACAGCAGTTCGCCGACGGGGGAGACCTCATCGACATGAACGGACTATCCGGGGTCACGGAGTTCGATTCTGCGCGCGGGGAGATCGAGGTTGGTGCGGGAATGCAGTGGCCGGCGCTGTACGAATACCTGCGAACATCGCAGCCGGCTGGCCAACCCCAGTGGACCTTCGTGCAGAAGCAGACTGGCGCCGATCGACTCAGCATCGGGGGTGCACTCGCAGCAAACGCGCATGGCCGCGGACTGCTCTACGCTCCCTTCGTGGGTGACGTGGTCGCGTTCACACTCGTGGATTACAAGGGAACCATGCGGCGTTGCAGCCGGACGGAGAATGCGGAACTGTTTCGCGCGGCGATCGGCGGCTACGGGCTGCTCGGCGCTGTTGCGAGCGTTCGCCTCCGGCTCACGCCGCGCCACGCCGTCCAGCGCGTCGTGGAAGTCATCGACGTTGCGGACCTCCCCCGCAAGTTCGAGGAGCGCATCGCGAGCGGATTTCGGTATGGCGACTTCCAGTTCGCGACCGACCTGGACTCGGATGCCCTGCTGCATCGCGGCGTGTTCTCCTGCTATGGACCGACCGCACTGACGCCACCGCCGACGGACGCCCGGAAGCAGCTGTCTCCGGAGAACTGGAAGGAGTTGCTGTACCTCGCGCACGTCGATCGTGCCCGCGCCTTCAGGATGTACGCCGACTACTACCTCACCACGACAGGACAGGTGTACTGGTCGGACGAGCACCAGATGAGCACCTACATCGACGACTATCACACCACGCTCGGCGACCGGCTTGGAAAGTTCCAGCACGGTGGTGAGATGATCACCGAGATCTACGTGCCCAGGGACGCGCTGGTGCGGTTCCTCGGTGACGTGCGGTCGGACTTCCGTGCGAGCAGGGCCGAACTGATCTATGGAACCGTGCGCCTCATCGAGCCCGACAAGGAAACGCTGCTTGCCTGGGCGACGCAGCCATACGCCTGCATCATCTTCAACCTCCACGTCACGCCGTCGGACGACGGCATCGCGGCCGCGAAGCGGGATTTCAGGAAGCTGATCGACCGCGGGCTTTCATACGGTGGCAGGTACTATCTCACCTATCATCGGTGGGCGACGCGCGAGCAGGTACTGGCAGCGTACCCGCAGTTCCCGGAGTTCCTGCGCCAGAAGCGCCGCTTCGACCCCGAGGAGCGTTTCGTCAGCGATTGGTATCGCCACCACAAGCAATTGCTTGGGTGAGCTACTAACTGCCAACGGCTTACGGCCAACAACAGGCTAACGACGGAGTGCCGAAGCGCGTTGCGCCACGGCGTCAGCCTCGGGGATACGTCCTGCCTTGCGAAGGGCTTCCGCTTCGAGCACCAGCAGCTCAGCCCATGCGCGAAGTCGATCGGCGTCCCCGATGGCGTGTGCGGCGGACGCCGGGTCCAGCGCGCGGAGCAGCAATGTTTCCGGCCCGAGGAGCGCGGTCTGCGCGGCGCGCACTTCGTCGACGATTTCCGTGGGCTCTGCTCCGCCGGTGAGTCGCTCGCGCAGCCGCGCTACGGTCGCGGCGGCCGCCGCGATCATCCGCATGATGTAGTCCTTTTCGGTCCGCAGCATCACTGCCTCTCGTGTTCGCCGGTTTCGCGCATCACGGTGGGACTCACATTCGGCGGTGCTGGCTCCTCGGCGAGGCCGAGCTCCCGCCGGGCGCGGTTGAGCGCGTCGTCCAGGTTGCCGAAGAGATTGTCTTCGCCGATCTCCTGCAGGGCGGGAGAGCCATTGAGCGCCACGAGCGGTTGCATGTGGACGTCCGCCAGCAGCACGAGCGTCCCATCCCGCCGGGACCGGTGCGCCACGTCCTTCAGGGCGTGCATCCCCGTGGAGTCCAGCGCCAGCACGTTGCGCATGCGGATGATGAGGACCTTCGGTTTCGCGGCCACACGGGCGAGGGTGTCCTTGAACCGCTCGGCGGCCCCGAAGAAGAAGGGGCCATTGATCTCGTACACCTCCACGCCACGCGGAATGCGTCGGCTGCGGACCGAGTTGGGATCGCTGTACACCTGTTCGGTCGGGTCATCCTCCAGCTCGCGCGTCACCGCGCTCACGTTCGTCACCTCTGACATGCGCTTGATGAACAGGAACGCGGCGAGCACCATCCCGACCTCGATCGCGACTGTGAGGTCCACCAGCACCGTGAGCGCGAAGGTGGCCAGGAGGACGGCAACGTCGCTCTTCGGGGATCGCAACTCCCCGAGGAACGCACGCCATTCGCTCATGTGGTATGCGACGACGACGAGGATCGCCGCGAGGGTCGCCATCGGAATGAGTCCGGCCCAGCGCCCCGCGGCCAGGGTGATGACGAGCAGGGTGAGCGAATGGACGATGCCGGCGACGGGCGTCCGCGCTCCGTTCTTCACGTTCGTTGCGGTGCGCGCGATAGCACCGGTAGCCGGGATGCCGCCAAAGAGCGGAGTGGCGATGTTCGCGATGCCCTGCGCCACCAGTTCCATGTTCGATCGGTGACGGCCCCCAATCATGCCATCGGACACCACCGCGGAGAGGAGCGACTCGATGCCCCCGAGCATGGCGATGGTAAAGGCCGGCCCGATGAGCGGGCTGATGTCAGCCAGGCTCACGCTCGGAAACGAGATGTCGGGAAAATTCGCGGAGATCGCGCCGAATCGGGACCCGATCGTTTCGACCGGAATTCCGAAGAATTGCACGAGGGCTGTGGTAATGATGAGCGCCACGAACGGCGCTGGCACGCGCATGCTCACCTTCGGCCAGAACACGATGATGGCAAGGGCCAGCAACGCAATGCCAAGCGCGGCAGGGGTAACGTCCCCGAGATGAGCGCCGTAGGCAGCGAGCTTCTCCACGAAATCGGCAGGCACTTCGCCCATCCGCAGCCCGAAGAAGTCCTTCATCTGACCCGCGAAGATGATCACCGCGATACCGCTCGTGAATCCGGTGACGACAGGGTGCGGTATGAACTTGATGACCACCCCGAGCTTCGCGATGCCGAAGATGACGAGCATCACCCCCGCCATCATCGTCGCGGTCAGCAGCCCATCGACGCCGTGCTTCTGCACGATGCCGTAGACGATGACGACGAACGCCCCCGTGGGGCCCGCGATCTGGACGCGCGAGCCGCCCAGGACGGAGACGATCAACCCGGCAATGACTGCGGTCCACAGGCCGCGTTCCGGGGTAACGCCACTGGCGATCGCGAACGCGATGGCCAGCGGCAGCGCGACGATGCCGACGACGACGCCGGCGAGAAGATCCTTCGAGAACTGGGTGCGGTCGTACGTCTGGAGGGACGTGACGAGCTTCGGGACCAGCACCGACCTGCGCGATGTTGTCACGGTAGGGGGAAAGACCCCTGCAAGATAGCCGGTCGCGGCGCGACCGGCGTCCGCGAATCCCCGGCTAGAACGTGGTGAGAATCCCCATCAGCAGCTCGACGTCGTTGTTCGTGCGCGCGCCGCGAGCGACGGAGCGGCTGTCATAGTTGTCGCGGACGCTGAAGCTCAGCGCCGCGAACCGTGCCAGTCGCACCTTCAGCGAATTCACCGACTGGATGGTGTAGTCGCCACGTTCCGTGAGCGCCGGTTCATACGCCGTCTCGCTGGTAAACGCGACGCGTGAGGACAGCTCCCGTCGCAGCCGCAGGCTGGAAATCCCGCGCGCAAGGGTGACGGCGCCGGCCGAATCTCCCGGTGGCAGCGCTTCCGTGCGCTCGCCGTTGGCGCCCAGGCTGAGAATCACATCGGTTGCCGTGTTGCGCACGACATTCATGCGTGTGCCGAGGCCGCCGCTGTAGCGCCGCGCAATCCGGTTCTCGAAGCTGGATTCCATGGACGCCCGCACGAAAGGCGCAAAGTCCGCGAAGGGGCGCCAGTCGTAGTTGCTCCCGACAATCCACGATCGCTTGCTGACGAATGTTCCGGTGGCATCCGTGGTCGTCTGTCCGTAGTTCAGTCGCGACACCACCCGGAACGCATACGCGCTGTCGAGCCGCTCATGCTCTGCGCGCACGGAGGCAAGCAGCTGGCGCGTATTGCCGAAGAAGGCGTTGCCACTCACTTCACCTTCGAGCTTGCGCTTCGGCGCCTGTGCCTCGGCAAGGGACGTTGCGAGGAACAGCAGGGCGACGAGTGTTCGTGTCATCGGGAGGCGGGAAGGAAGTTCGATATGGCTGCAACGTAGTCGTCGACCGCCGTCCATGAACGCGGGACGCGCCGGTTGACCGGCTTCACCGCTGCACGCCACATTCTGCCGATGACTCCTATCCGCCTTTTCCTGGCCGCAGTCGTCTCTGTGGCGCCACTCGGCGCGCAGCAGCAACGGCCGGCCACTCCACGCACTCCCGCCCAGCGCGCGACACCCGCGCAGCAGGTCGCACCGATCACCTTCGACGGGCAGGCGGCGTCGCAGATGCGGTACCGGTACATCGGGCCGGTGGGAAATCGCGTCAGCGCGGTTGCCGGAGTTCCGGGCGATCCGAATGTCTACTATGCCGGCGCGGCATCGGGAGGCATCTGGAAGACCACCGACGGCGGCATCAACTGGTCGCCGATCTTCGACAACTTCGAGGTGTCGTCCATCGGCGCGCTCGCGGTGGCGCCGTCCAATCCGAACGTTGTGTGGGCGGGGACCGGCGAGCCACATATCCGCTCACACGTGACCGTAGGCAACGGCGTCTACAAGTCCACCGATGCAGGACGCAGCTGGACGCGAATGGGGCTGGAGGAGAGCGGTCGCATCGGCCGCATCGCCATCCATCCCACCAATCCCGACATCGTCTTCATGGCGGCGCAGGGACACAGCTATGGCCCGCAGCAGCAGCGCGGTGTCTTCCGGACCCGCGACGGCGGAACCACATGGGAGCGCGTGCTGTTCGTGGACGAGAACACCGGCGCGATCGACATCGTTATGCATCCCACAGACCCGAACATTCTCTTCGCGGCGACCTGGGAGCTGCTCATCCGCACATGGGGACGCGAAAGCGGCGGTCCGGGAAGTGGCATCCACATGTCGCGTGATGGCGGGACCACATGGACGAAGCTGCGCGGGAATGGCCTGCCGATCTTCACGGTGGGCAAGATCGGCCTCGCGATCGCGCGCTCGAACCCCAACCGCATCTACGCGCTCATCGAGACTGGCGACGGCGTGCCGTACAAGGGCCAACCCACCGACAACGGCGAGCTGTGGCGCTCCGACGACGGCGGCGCGAACTGGCAGGTGGTGAGCTACGATCGCAATCTCGCATGCCGGCAGCCGTACTACACGCGCATGGTCGTTGCTCCCGACAATGCGGACGAAGCGTATTTCATGTGCGCGACCTTCAGCCGTACCCTCGATGGCGGCGTCACCAATCGCAGCGCGACCCAGGGCGGTGGCAGCGCACAGGCACTTCCCATGGGACCACCGCTCGCGACCCCCGGCGGCGACCAGCACGACATGTGGATCGATCCGACGAATCCCGACCGGATGATCAACGGCAATGACCAGAACGTCGCGATCTCCACGACGCGCGCCCGCACGTGGATGCGCGTGAACCTGCCGATCGCGCAGATGTACCACGTCACAGTGGACACCCGCGTGCCGTATTACGTGTACGGAAACCGGCAGGACGGACCGTCGTATCGAGGCCCGAGCAACAGCCGCTCGGGCGGCACCATCCAGCGGAGCGAGTGGCATGGGGTGCTCGGCGGCGAATCGGGATTCGCGACTCCCGATCCCGGGGACACCAATGTCATCTGGTCCACCGCGTCCGGCTCCGGCGCGCGAGGCGGCATTGTGATCCGGTTCGACGCGCGCAACCGCCACGGCCACCAGGTGGAAGTGTGGCCGCTCAGCACCGGAGGTTATCCGGCGGCGGACCTCAAGTACCGCTTCATCTGGAATTTTCCCTTCCACATCTCACCGCACGATCACCGCAAGGTGTACACGGGGAGCCAGTTCCTGCACGTCACCACGAATGGCGGTCGGAGCTGGCGCGTGATCTCACCAGACCTCACGCGAAACGACAAGTCGAAGCAGGAAATCTCCGGCGGGCTCACGCCGGACAACATCGGGGTTGAATACGGCGGCACGCTGATGGCAATCGCGGAATCGCGCGCGCGTCGCGGCGTCATCTGGACGGGAAGCAATGACGGTCAGGTGTACGTCACCCGCGACAGCGGGAAAACATGGACCAACGTCTCTCCACCGCTGCCCGACGCGGCGTCCTGGGGATCGGTGAAATCCATCGAGCCATCGAAGTACGACGCAGCCACGGCGTTCATCACCGTCGACGCGCACCAGGAAGGCAATTTCGAGCCGTGGGTGTTCCGGACGCGCGACTACGGCAAGACGTGGGATCTCGTCATCACCGGCCTGCCGAAGAGTCCCGTCGGCTGGGCGAATGTCATCATTGAAGACCGCGTTCGCCGCGGGCTGCTGTACCTCGGCACCGAAAACGCGATGTACATCTCATTCGACGACGGAGACAACTGGTCACCCTTCAACAACAATCTTCCCCCGGCACCCATCTACGGCCTCGCGATCCAGGAGCATTTCAACGATCTCGTCGTCGGCACGTACGGACGGGGCTTCTGGATTCTGGATGACCTGAGCCCACTCCAGCGGCTCACGCCGGCAGTGCTCGCGTCAGAGGCCCATTTGTTCGCGCCCCGGCCGGCGTACCGGTGGCGCAACATTCCGGGCAACTACTTCATGAGCGACGACCAGACGGCCGGACAGAATCCACCCTATGGTGCCGGGATCAACTACTGGCTCAAGTCGGCGCCGAACGGGCAGGTGACGTTCGAAGTCCTGGACAGCTCTCGAAAAGTGATTCGCACCTGGCGACAGACGGCGCGCGCCGGATTGAACCGGGCATACTGGGACCTCGAAGCTGATGCGCATCCGACGCCGCGTCTGCGCACGAAGCCGTTGTTCAACAAGGAATTCGAGATGGGTGCCGACGGCACTCGCGCCGCGCCCGGGTTTGGTGGGTTCAACATCCTGATGCCGCCCGGCCGTTACTCCGTGCGACTGAGCGTGAACGACACCCAGTTCACGCAGCCGCTCCAGGTATTGAAAGACCCGAACAACTTCGCCACGCTCGCAGACATCAGGGACCAGGTGCGCGCGCTCGAGTCCATTCAGCGCGATCACGCCCTCGCGGCGCAGATGGTCACCACGATGGAGTCGGTCCGTTCACAGCTCCAGGCCTCGCAGCGGCAGCTCGCGCCGAATCCTGCGATGGAGGATGTCCGTGCAGCGAACGACTCGATGGAGCTTCGCTTCGCGGAGCTCGAAGGGCGGATTCTCGACCTGCGGATGACCGGCCGAGGGCAGGATGGCGTCCGGTGGCCAGTGCAGCTGGCGGGTCAGCTTGGCTATCTGGCGTCGACCATCTCGAGCTCGGACTTCGCACCGGCGACGCAGCATCGTGAAGTGGCCGCGGTGCTGGCGAAGGAGACGCGTGATGTGCACGCCGAGCTGCAGGCGCTGCTTCTGGAACTGGCGCGGCACAATGCCTTCCTGCGATCGCGGAGCGTGAAGAGCATCGAGGTCCCGTCGTCGACGCCCTGAGTGGCCTCGGCCCTCGGCCCTCGGCCTACAGCCTCGGCTTAGTGCCGAGGCCGAGGCTGTACGCCGAGGCCGATTGTTACCGCTGCGATGACGGCGGGGTCTGGCCCTTGAGACGCATGTAGGTCACCACGTTACCATAGTGCTCCCACACGTGGGTGGCATTCATGGTCAGCGCATAGCCCTTGTTCTTGGCCTGGCCGAACACATTGAGGGGCGCAGCGGCATCGGCATCGCTCATCGCGTATGCCTTGGCGCAGTAGTCGCCGGAGGCCTTCAGGGCGGCGACGAGTCCCGCCTTCGTGGTCTGCGTCTTCTCGATGTTGTCCTCGGCAGTCATCTGCTGACCCGTGGCCATCGCGCAGAACATGCGCTCGGCGCCGGCGACGTGGCCGATGAGGGCGCCGAACGAACGGACATCAGCCGTCGGCTTGAAGTTGTAAAGCGAGTCCGGCATCTGCTCAGCGGCGCGGACGAGGTAGTTGTGGCCGGACAAGTACAACGCCTGTGAGTTGCTGACGTTGAGGTTCGCGGACTGCTGGGTCTGGGCGGCGAGTGGGGCGGCCGCGGCGATGAGGATGACGAAAGAACGAAGCATCGGAACTCCAGGAACAGGGAAAGGGGAACAGGGAACAGGGAATAGGGAATAGGGAACAGGGAACAGCGAACAGGAAAGCGAAAGGGTGCAGCGCTTTCGCGGCCACACCCTTAAACCCGTCAAACCTTCAAACCGTCAAACTTTGAGGAAGCCGACAAGCCGAAAAGCTGACAAGCCGTGCTTTAGCGCGCGTAGAACTCGACCAGCGCCGACCCGTTCACGGGGAACGGCACATCGGACTTCATTGGCGACCCGATGACGCGGCCGGCAAACTTGTCCGACGGATCCATGGCGATGTAGCTGGGCAGGCGCAGCTGAGGCCCACGCTCCACGTTCTCCATGATCGACACGCGCTCGCGCGTCTTCCCTGGGGCAATCGCTACGGCGTCGCCCGACTCGGTGAGGTAGCTGGGGCGATCCACCTTCTTGCCGTTGACGCGGATGTTTCCGTGGGAGACGAGCTGACGCGCAGCCGGAATCGTCGGGGCGAAGCCCATGCGGAAGACAACGTTATCAAGCCGTCGCTCGAGCACTGCCAGGAGATTGTCACCCGTGCGGCCCGGCATCTTGCGGGCGAGCTCGAGATAACGGCGAATCTGGCCTTCGCTCACGCCATAGTTGAAGCGGACCTTCTGCTTCTCCTCGAGGAGACGGCGGAACTCGCTCGTCTTCCTGCGGCCGGTCTTGGATTGCCCGTGCTGGCCGGGCGGGTATGGTTTCTTGTCCGCGGACTTGCGGGTGAGACCGGGAAGTTGAACGCCGAAACGGCGGATGATCTTTAGGCGCGGGCGACTCTTTGGCATCTAACAAAATGGAAAGAAACGAGATACTGCTCTTCTGGAGCTTTGAAAGATAGGAAAGCGACCCCGATTATGGGAGTCTGACCTCCGCAGTTGCCCAACCCTGCCCCGCCACCCCCGTATACCGGGCGTCCCCCATCCGGACCACGGTGTCGGAACCCTCCCGCGACACTCTATAGAAGGGGAATCTGGCCCATTTCAGGAACGCCTGTGCCTCCGGAGCCTCCCGCGCAGCCGCAACGGCCGGGTCCGCCGACCCGATCGGGAGGGTTTCCCGCTCCATTGTCACTCCCGTGCCGAGCCCGAAGCGGCCGTATTGGTAGCTCGAGCCATCATCCACCAGGACCGCGCGGGTCCACGGGGTCAGTGGAAGGGGCGACACCATGATCCGGGTACCCGGAAATCGATTCTGCACCTGGAGTCGACCGAGCCCGGTGATGGTGAGCATGGCCGTCACGTAGGCGACGAGAAACACGAGGGAGAACCGGGCCGGTTCCTCGGTTTTCCGCCGACGCGCCAGGACCACCCCGGCGGCCAGCGCGATCATCAGGTACAAGTCGACGATGAACAACCCATCCGCGTAGAACCACTTGTCCACGAACGGCATGAGCCAGCGCATGCCGTAGGTGTTCATGAAGTCCAGGGTGGGGTGAGTGAGAATCGCAATCGCGGCCAGAAGGACCAGCTGCCGCATGTCGGCCGGGGGCGCACCGGAATTGCGTCGCAGCCTGACGGCCCGGTCGTACCAGCGCATCAGCCAGGCGAGGACGAAGGGCAGGATGAGCAGGGCCAGGAAGCCATGCGTCGCGCCGCGTCGCCAGGCGAGGCTTTCCCCCAGCGGTACCGCGATGACATCGATGTCGGGGAAGTTCGCGCCGATCATCAGCGTCGCCGAGGCCAGCGGCGTGCGTTTCTTCAGTCCCGCCTCGGCGAGCGCGGCGCCGACGAGCGTGTGGGTGATGTTATCCATGGATCATTTCGCTATCGAACGTCCCGCCATTCACCCGTCGCGGAATTCGATGTCCTGCGCGCCTTCGTACAGCACCTTCCTTCCCATCGCCGCCAGCTGATCCGCGCCCCCGGTCACCGTGAGGAAATGGTTTCCCGCAAGTTGCCCCAGTTTGCTGGAGAACATCACGTCACCGTACGCGAAGATCAGTTCCGTTTCGCTGTAGCCACCGGGATACCAGAGAATCTCGCCGGGTGCAGGGTGGCTGGTGTGGTTCTCGTAGCCGACGTCGAGCTTGAATTCTCCGAGCGGAATCCAGCACCCCTCGCCGCTCCATCGGCAATGCACGAGCTTTTGCTTGTACGGCATGAGTCGTCGGAACGCCGCGACCGTTTTCGGGGCGAGCATGTCCTCGAATCGCGCGGTGAACCGGATGGAACCGCCGACCGTGATCTGGACGCTGGATGACATGCTGGAAGTTATGCGGATTCCGGATGAGGCACCTGACAAGCTGACAAGCCGACAAGCCGTCAGCCGCCCCTCGCGTCGATCTCGTTCTGCCGCCGCATGGCTTCGGCCCAGTCGATGTCTGGAGCCACACCGGAATCATCGAGCTGCAGCGATGCCCACGCCCGCTCCACCACTGGGGCACCGATGTCCGGCGGCAGCGCCTGGCCGAACTCCAGCTCGGCGCGTCGGCAGATGCGCTCTTCGTGCGCGCGGTCGCGTCCCTCGTCGCGGACTCCCATGCGATGGACGCGGGCGTGCATCCCTTCGTGGACGATCGTCGAGGCGATGGTCGCGGGGCCAATGTCGCGACGATTGAGGAAGGTGAGCTCGACCAGGCAGGCGCGATGCTCGGGGAAATACGCGCCGCGCGTCGGGAAGCGCATCACCCGAATGTGCTTGAGGTCGCGCCGCAGGTGGCGCAGGCGCCATGGCTGATACCGCTCGACGAGCGCGAGCGATTCATCGAGCCGCTGCAGCACATCGGCGGTCGCGATGTCCGGGCGGGAGTTATCGACGACGACGGTGAACCCGTGCATGGTCTGCACGTCGATTGGTTGGCCCGAGACGCGCGCCAGCCAGCGATTGATCCGGTCTGCAAAGGAGCTCATGCGGCCTGCTACCGGCGCGACCCCGTAGTTCCCGCCGTCGGTTTCGTCCTTTGTTTCGCCGTCAGTTTCGCCTTTTGTTTCGTCCTCGGTTTCGTGGTCGGTTTCGTACTTGGTTTCGTGGTCGGTTTCGCCTTTGGTTTCACCGTCAACTCATATCCATCACGCAGCAATTCCGTCACTTCGCTCCAGTTGACTCGGCCGTCGAGAATCGCGCCGATCCAGCCGCTGGGGCCCACATAGGGCGGAGAGAAATAGCGCTTCGGGTTTCCCCGGATCACGAACTCCTGGTTGATCCGCGTGGACTTGATCCAGATGGCATGATGTCCCGCGCCATGATGATTGTTCGCCGCCGCGTACATGGCGAACATCTTGTTCCTGACGCGAAAAGTCGGCTCTCCCCACGCCGCGACTTCATGCGCGGCGGGGAAGCTCAGGCAGATCTTGCGAACGCGCGCGAGCACGGACGGCGGCATCGGTTGTCCTCAGGATTGATCCACCGAATGGTGTATCAACCACGTGAGCTGGACAACAGGCTTACCCGGAGATGGGAGATCGCTCGCCGGACGACCGACTGAGAAAACTCATGCTGGACTCCCGCCCCGTCATCTCGTTCGGATGGATAACGAACATCACCCGCCGCGACGGCATCGGATCACGCTCGGTGAATGCGTCAGGGAGCAGCGTCTGGAATACACGGACCGCTTTCCAGTATGCGCCACGATCGCTGGGCAAGTCCGCGGCCATGAAGTCGATCGATCCACGCACGATGACACTGCGCCACTCGAACAATGTCTCGGGCTCGTCGACTTCGAAGACGACCTCGGGCCCTTGCCCACCGAGCGCGCGTTTGATCCCCGACGACGTGCGTCCCACCACGACGCCATTCCAGTAGACGTAGTGCACGGGGATCAGCTCGATCCTCCCGTCGCCAACGAACGCGATTCGTCCGACGTGATTTCGCGACAGCACGAAATGCGATTGCAGGCTGCTCAAGGCGCGGATGCGGGGCGCTCTCGCCCAACTCGACGGCGCGTGCTTTTCCGACGTGAGTTCAGACATGGCCCCACGGTGCCTCGCGCCAGGCGTTCCGAGCATCGGTGACATGCCGCATCGTGGTGCGGAAATCCCTGACAGCATGAGGGCGCGTCCCCGGCTGATGCCCGCGACCCAGCGCGCCATTCTCCATGCAG
>DASPMP010000336.1:0-8040 GCA_035626995.1 Gemmatimonadaceae bacterium | reverse complement strand
CGCGCGGAGCTCGGCCGGCAGACGCGGTGACATCGCCAGGTCGAGTCCGGGCACGGAGCCGCTTCGAACCATCCGCACGCGAAAATAAGTATCGTCGCGGGCGCCCGGAGTCGCGGTGATGACATCGACCTGATGGCCTCGCGCGCCGAGGCCTCGGGCGAGACCGACGAGCTGGGTCTCTATCCCCCCTTGGCGGGGCGCGAACCAGTCCGTCGCAAGCGCGATCTTCAACGCGCCAACGGACGGTCGTAGATCCTCCACCGTCGATAGACACGACCGCCGAAGTCCTCGAGTGGCCTCCGCATCAACGTATTCTCTTCGAGAATCCAGGACGCCTCAGCGCCCGGAGATCCATAGGCAATGGCACGTCGCGTCGCCTCATGCATGAACAACGGCAGGATGCTGCTGGTCCGGAACTTTGGCTTGATTCCCAGTGCCATGATCCGCCCGGTACGGATCTGTCGCTTTCCCCGAAGGACCCGGATGGCCCCAAGTGGGAAGAGCCGTCCGTTCCGGTTTTTCTTGAGCGCACGATTGTAATCCGGCGTGCAGAGCATGAAGCCCGCAGGCTCACCAGCAATTTCCGCGAGAAACGCGAACTGGGGAACGAGGAGCGGCTTCAGTGAACGAGCCATGTGAAGGAACTCATCCCGCGTCATGGGAACAAACCCCCAGTTTCGCTCCCATGCGCTGTTGTAGATCTCCCAGCACAGCTCCACTTCCTTCCAGAATTCTTGAGGTTCGAGGTCCCGGAATGACAGCTGTGTCCGCGCGCGCGCTCGGTCTGCCAGTGCGGCGAGGCGTTCGGGGAGCGCGTATCCAGCCTCGCCGTACGGGAGCCAGTAGCCCAACAAGTCCTTTGCCGCACTCAACCCTGCGCCGGTGAGGAGGGCTTCGTAGTACGGCGGATTCCAGGTCGTGAGAAACACGGGGTGCTGATCGAAGCCGTCGACCAGCAGACCGCAGTCGTGGTTCGTGGAGGGGTGCATCGGTCCCCGCATGGTCGTCAGGCCGCGCGTCGCGAGCCATCCGCCAGCAGTATCCACGAGTGCTTGTGTAGCCTGGGGGTCGTTCCGGCACTCGAAAAAGCCAAAAAAACCGACGCGATCATCATGAAATGCATTGTGGGCCCGGTTCTCGATCGCGGCAATGCGGCCGACCGGCCGGCCATCGCGACGCGCGATGAACAGCGCGCGATCCGCGTCGCGATAAAATGGATTCCCCTTGGTGTCGACCAGGTCGCGCGTCATCATTCGCAGCGGCGGTACCCACTGTGGGTTATCGACCAGCTCGGGGATCTGCCACGGCACATCGATGAATTCGGCGAGTTCGCGACTCCGCTTCACCGCAATGACCTCAAGCGACATGGCCGCAATATGGCCGGGCACGCTGCTCATCGGCTATCTGGCGATCACGAGCGGCATTCTGCTGGTTGGTCGCGAGCGGGTCAGCGGGCTCGCGCTCGGGGCGCACTTCGCCGTCCTGGCCTCGACATGCGCGGTCACGTGGCTTCGGGCAGTTCCGGCGTGGCTGCGCGCGTGGGCACCCCTGTTACTGCTGCTCTTTCTCTATTCCGAAATGCCGGCGATCATCGCCGCGGCCGGCCACGCGACCCTCCGTGACACGCACGTTATTGCCTGGGAAGCCGCCATCTTCAACTCCCAGCCTGCATCCACCTGGGCGCGCGTCTGGCCGTCGCTGATCTTCAGCGAGAGCATTCACCTCGCCTATCTCTTGTACTACCCCATCATTTTCGTCGTCCCGGCGATTCTCTATGCGCAACGCAGACGCGTGGACTTCGGCGCCGCCGTCGGGATTCTCATGACGACGTTTGTACTGTGCTTCTTCTGCTATGCAGCGTTCCCGGTGGCCGGCCCGCGCTATCTGTGGGAATCCACCGCCCCAGACGGTCCATTCCGATTACTGGCGCTATTCCTCCTCGAGTCGGGGAGCTCGCAAGGCACCGCCTTCCCCTCATCCCATGTCGCGGTGGCGACAACGCAATCGGTGCTGGCCATCGCCATGCTTGGCCGACCGGGACTACTGATCGCCGGCATCAGCGCCGGGCTCGCCGCTGGCGCGATATACGGCGGCTTCCACTACGCGATTGACGTTGTCGCGGGGCTCGGACTCGGAGGGGTCGTCGCGACGGTTGGACTCGTCCTGACGCGCTCGACGCGTGCTCAGGCGAAAGCGATCGCGCCGACATAGCCTCCGCCGTCGCGCGGTCCTGCCATGGCATCGAGGTGCTCATCGAGCGGAAGGACGTGCACCCGATGCAGCTCTGCGCGCGACGCCCCGGAGATACCCACGCCAAGTGCCTTAAGCTGTGCTTCCTTCAGGCTCCAGATCCGAAGAAATGAGTCGGATTCGTCGATGCCGAGCTCGCGCAATTTCGCGAGGTTGATACGCTCGCCGTCGGACAGCCAGCGCTGCGCGAGCGCCTGAACCTTCAGCACGAGCCGCTTCCGCTCGACGTCGACGCCCACTGGTCGCTCCTCACTGATGGCCAACAGCACCAGCTCACCGGAGTGGCTCACGTTGAAATGGATGCCCTCGGTGACCACGGGCTTCCCGGTGTCGGTCCGGCTGACCCTGATGTCCGGTGCCGCTATGCCCAGCCGGTCACTCAACACCGAGCGAATGAGCGCGCGCGTCACGACATAGCGCTCGGCGGCGTCGCGGATCCGGTATCCGTCGAGATGTTGCCGCTCTTCCTCAGAGAGAAGCTCGCGTGCATACCGCTCGGCATCGCCGGCGCGTTCGCCGACCCACGCAAACCACAGCTCAGCAGTCGCCGCTGGCGCGCTGACGGTGCCGAGACAGTGCCCCACTGTAACGCCGCGCGCCATGGCTGACTCCGGTCAGTCGACGTAGACGTCGATCGATCGGCTCATCGCCGTCATGCCGACCGTTCGCGTAGCGATGCCAGCCTGTGGACAGCGCGCCGGAGCTGCTCCGTCGTGTGCGTGGCCGAAATGAAGAACCGCAGCCGTGCGCCCGATTCACTGACCGCAGGCGTCACCATCGGTTGCACGTTGATTCCGAGCTCAAGGAGCTGCTGCGACAGGCGTACGGCCCGTACGGTATCACCGAGAATCACTGGAATCACGGGCGTCCCACCACTGTGGCCGGTATCCAGCCCGGCCTCCCGGGCCATGCGCAGGAAGTCGCTCGCATTTGCCTGAAGGCGACGCACCCGTTCGGGCTCACGACGCAGCACGCGTAGCGCTTCGAGGGCCGCAGCCGCATTGGATGGAGCCATCCCGACGCTGAACACGAACCCGGGCGCCGTATACTTCAGGTACTCTATGATTTCCCGCCGCGCCCCGATGTAGCCACCGACGCTGGCGAGCGATTTCGAGAGGGTTCCCATCCAGAGGTCCACCGCGCGGGGCGACACGCCCGCGTGTTCCGCGATTCCACGTCCCGTGGCGCCCAGCACGCCGATCGAGTGCGCTTCGTCGACCATGAGCCAGGCTTCATGCCGTTTCTTGACGGCCACGAAGCGTGCAAGGTCGGGAATGTCTCCGTCCGCGCTGTACACACCTTCGATGACGATGAGCGCGCGACGGTACTTCTGCCGGACGCCGGCCAGCAGCCGGTCGGCCGCGCCGAAGTCATTGTGCGGAAACACCAGCCGGTGCGCGCCGGAGAACTGCGCACCCTGCATCGCGCTGTTGTGCAGCAACTCGTCGCACAGCACGACATCGCCGGGCCCCACCAGATGCGCGATCGTAGAGACGTTGGTGGTGACCCCTCCGATATACACCACACAATCCTCGACCCCGATAAAGCTCGCCAGCTCCTGCTCGAGTTCCCGGTGCACTGGCCGCTCGCCGGATACGACGCGGCTCGCTGAGACGGAGGTGCCATACCGCGCAATCGCGTCGGTGGCAGCCGCGTTGACGCGCGTATCACCGGACAAGCCGAGGTAGTTGTAGTTCGCGAAGTTGATGACTTCCCGCCCGGCAATCGAGGCGGTGCTGCCGGTCACTCCATCGTGAATCCGGAAGTACGGATTCTCGAGGCCGTGCCGCTCCAGCTCTTCCAGGCGCGATTGCAGCAGCCGGTACTCCGGAAACTCAGCCGCGGGGAGCGGCGACACGAGGCGCTCGTCGCGGGCGCTGCGGTCGCGGAGGACTGCGTCGGTGCGGATGGCGCCGCCGCCTGCTTCGAGCGCACGCGACAACGAGCGGATGGATGGCTCGCGCCACAGCAACGATACGTCCACGCGGTGACCGAGAACCTGTTCCAACTCTATGACCAGGCGAACGGCGGAAACGGAGTCGAGGCCATACTCCCGCACGGACGCGGTGGCATCTACCGCATTCCCATCGATCTGCAATTCGTCGGCAACCCAGCGCCGCAGCCATTGCTCGAGTGACGCCGAGGCGTCCGCGGTGCGCGCGAGTGCGTCCTCGGATTCGACAATGCGCGCGTCCGAGCGGCCGACAACATCCAGCGCGCCGGCGTGCAACCTTGTGCGCGTCGCCCGGCGCTGCACTTTCCCGCTGGAGGTGCGCGGAATTCCGTTCTGGCGCACGAGGACGACGACGTCCGGAAGGACGCCTTCGCGCTCGGCCAGCGCGCGGCGAACCGCAGAAAAAACCGCCTCGTTCTCTTCCTCACGATGGTGTCGCGTCACTTCCAGGACGATCGCCAGGCGTTCGCTTCCCTCGTCCTCGAGGGCAAAGGCCGCCGCATGTCCGGGACGCAAGCTCACATGGCTTCGTTCCGCAGCGAGCTCCAGATCCTGCGGGTAGTAGTTCCGGCCCCCAAGGATGATGAGGTCCTTGAGCCGACCAGTGACGAAGAGCTGTCCGTCGTCGATGAACCCCAGGTCTCCCGTGCGGAGGAACCGGGTGCCCGGATCGCCGGCCAGTGTGGCGTCGAAGGTGCTGCGCGACTCGACGGGGTTGTTCCAGTACTGCGCGGCAATGCTCTTCCCACTGACCCAGATCTCTCCCACACGCCGGTCATCGCACACGGTTCCGGAATCCGGATCGACGATGCGCACGAGCTGGCCCTGCGCCGGAGCACCCGAAGACACGAGCCTGAGCCGATCGCCGGCGCGGGCCGGCCGGACGGTCTTCTCTTCGAGCGCCGCGCGCGAAATGTCGAGCGTGGACGGTCCCTGTCCCCACGGGCCACCGGAAACGAACAAGGTCGCCTCGGCGAGCCCGTAGCACGGGAAAAACGCTTCACGGCGGAAGCCGGCCGGCGCGAACGCCGCGGTGAATCGGTCGATGGTCTCCGCACGAATCGGCTCCGCGCCGTCGAAGACCGTATGCCATGCCGACAGATCGAGCGCACGGATCTCTTCCGGCTTCGCCCGCTCCACACAGAGGTCGAAGGCGAAATTCGGCGCGGCGCTGGTGGTCGCACGGTACCGCGACATAGCCTCGAGCCACGCGAGCGGCCGTTGGAGAAACGTCGCGGACGACATGAGCACAGCCCCACGGCCGACATAACACGGCTGGAGAATCCCTCCGATGAGGCCCATGTCGTGAAATGGGGGCAACCAGAAGACGCCAACGTCGTCCGGCCCCAGCGTGACGTGGTACGCGCCACGGATGAGCGACAGGTTGTGCAGCAGGTTCTCGTGGGACAGCACGACACCACGCGGAGTGGACGTCGATCCGGAGGTGTATTGCAACATTGCCGTGTCGGTCCGTCCGACATCGGGATCCGTCCAACGATCAGCCGCATCGTCGCCACCATCCGCGGCGATCCAGCGAATGTGATCGAGTCGTTCGTCTCCGCCCCGCCACTGATCGAGTCGCGCGAGCAGTGCCGCCGTCGTCAGTGCGACTGCGGGCTCGCAATCGCGGACGATGCTGGAAATCCGGGGGTCCGGCCGCCGGGGATTGGGCGGATACGCCGGCACCGCGATGACTCCGGCGTACAGGCAACCGAAATACGCGGCGACGTAGTCCAGACCGGGCGGAACCAGCAGCAGGGCGCGCGCGCCTGGCGTGGCGGTTTCACGCATTCGCGCAGCCAGTGAGCGCGCGCGATGATCGAGCTCCCGATACGTGATCGCCTGCTCCGGTTTCGTGTCGCCAGGAAGGAAGCGGTAGATGACCCGATTCGGACTGTGCTCGGCGCGGCGACGCAGCAGCTCGACCAGCGTGGTGCAGCCGGCGGCGAGTGCGTCGTCCTGTGAAACGGCTTTGTCCCGCGGAGCTCCGTCGCGAACGACGCGCATGCGATGCATTCAGGCCGCGGGGCGCGGGGCTCGGGATGAGCCGCGCAGCCAGCCGCTTTGGCGATACCAAAAATATGTGTCACGCAAGGCGTCGGCGAGAGAATGCGTCGCGCGAAAGCCAAGCTCGGATGCGGCGCGTGACGCAGAGCACACCCAGTAGGGGTGCCGTGCGAGCGCTGCCTTGCTGCGATTTGCCAGCGGCGCATGCCCTGCCAGCCTCCCGAACAGTTCGCCGCCCACCGAAGCAGCGCGCACCATCAAGCCCGGCACGTTGACATGGCGAACCCTCTGCCCCATCGCGCGCGCGATCGCCTCACCCAATGCGCGCCATTGCACCGGTGCCTCGGCGGCGAGGAAGTAGGTCTGGGAAATTGCTTCATGCCGCTGTGACGCAGCGAGGAGCCCGTCCACCAGGTCCTCGACGAAGAGCCAGGACATCCAATGCGACGCGACGCCGGGATACAGGATGGTTCCGAACTGGGCGAGCCGGAACAGCCGAAGAAAGTCCCGATCGTGCGCGCCCAACACCGCCGCAGGTCGAACGATGGTGACGGGCACCCTCTCGGCAAAACTCTCGACGATGCGTTCGGCCTCGAGCTTGCTCCGTCCGTACGCTTCCACGGGACGCGGGGGATCTACTTCGTCAATCGGTCGGCTGCGGCTCGCGGCGGGGCCCGCGGCCGCTTGCGAAGACACGAACACGAATCGCGGATGGAGCCGTCGCGCCGTCAGCGCACCGAGCAGCACACGCGTCGGCGTGACGTTGGCGCTGACAAAATCGCGTTCACGGACGGCCCGTGTTGCTGCCGCGAGATGAAAGACGACATCTGCCTTTTCCAGCGCGCGACATGACATCAGTGTCTGCGGATCGTCGTACCGGACGACGCTGCGCGCGGCGCCCCGGGGAGGTTCACCACCCCCAGGGCGCACCAGGCAATGGACGTCGTACCCGGACTGCCGCAGCCGGCGTACAAGATTGTGACCGACGAAGCCGCTGCCGCCGGTAACCACTGCGATCATGAGGTCGCGGTGCGTTCTCCTGCCGCGTGGTCCGCCGGATCTTCGCGCTCTACCACCGCGCCTGCGCGGCGCAGGCGACCGGCGAGCTTTTCGCCAACCCGCGCACGGAGGACGAGCTCCTCGCCGATCGTGCGCTGGTCCAGCACTTCTCCGTATTCGTGGATCTCCGCGAGCAGCTTGCCATCCGAGGGCGACAAGTGGATCTGCGCCAGCGGCCGACGGGCGCGCATGTGCGACTGCAAGGCGCGCTTCAACGGGTCGGTGCCTTGCTCCTGTATGGAGGATACGAACACGGCTTCCTGCCCATCCGATGCCATCCGGTCCTGTAATGCGAGCAGTTCGTCCTCCTGCAGCAGGTCCACCTTGTTGAAGACGAGCAGCTGGGGTTGGTGCTCCAGCTCGAGCTCTCCCAGCACGCCATCCACCACGTCGCGCTGTTCTTCCCACATCGGATGGCTGGCGTCGATGACATGCAGCAGCAGGTCAGCTTCCCGCGCTTCCTCCAGCGTCGCGCGGAAGGATGCCACGAGATGGTGTGGCAGCTTCCGGATGAACCCGACGGTATCGGTCACGAGCGCCTTCGAATTTTCTCCGAGCTGCACTTCGCGGGTGAGGGGGTCCAGCGTCGCGAACAACCGATCCTCGACGAAGACCTCGTTGGCACCCGCGAGGGTGCGAAGCAGCGACGATTTTCCAGCGTTCGTGTAGCCGACCAGCGCCGCCTTGAACTCTCCACGGCGGGCGCTTCGCTGCACCGAGCGGCCCTTCTCGAACTCCTTCAGCTTCTCGCGCAGCACCTTGATGCGCTG
>DASPMP010000335.1:0-7297 GCA_035626995.1 Gemmatimonadaceae bacterium | reverse complement strand
CATGGAAGCTCGGAGCGCCCGAAGTCCGTGTCGCAACCCGCAAGGGGGCAAGCGGCCGAAGGCGAGCCTAGTGACTGGGGCGAAGTCGTAACAAGGTAGCCGTAGGGGAACCTGCGGCTGGATCACCTCCTTAACGGATCGTGAGTACGTCTCCTCGGAGACTGAAAACATCTCGTAAGTCGCGCCATCTCACATCACTCGATCGATTTCCATATACAAAAGCCCCGCGCTTACCCGCGGGGCTTTTGCTTTTTCAATTGAGCTTACTCCTTGTCCCCATTAGTTTTCGCCTTCGTCACATCGCGTCACCAGTTCTGTGCAGGGCCTGTAGCTCAGGTGGTTAGAGCGCACGCCTGATAAGCGTGAGGTCGGTAGTTCAACTCTACCCAGGCCCATTCCAACACTTCGCCCGCCCTGCCACGCGGGCGTTTTTCATTCCCAGGGGCGACGCTTCAGGTCGATGTCCTTCAAGCCCTGCAGCTCCAGCCGCAACGCCTGGATCTCGTGCAGCAACGCAAGCCGCTCCGCAACCTCACGCCGCCGATCGGACGCCGGATACCGGCCGATGAACGCCTCGAAGAGCGCGACGGCTCGCTCTACATCGTAGGCCTCACCTCCCGGCACGCTGTGCCGCATCGCGGCATCGAACAGGGTGCGCTCGTCACGTACGAGCATTGAATCCGGCACAACGTCGTCGCGCACGTCCACCTGCAGCCTGTCGGCATGGCGCGCCGTACCGCATGCCGAGGCAAGCATCGTCACGCACGCGAGCGCCATACACGTGTTGAGCCAGCGTGGCTGCGGCCACATCACGCGATCGCTCCCGCCGTCTCACGCGACGCAGGCGCCGGAGGCACCAGGAGTGCGCCAGGCAGCCGAACCTCGAATGCCGCGCCGCACGGCGCATTGTCCTTGACGACGATCCGGCCACCATGTGCCTGCACCACATGCCGGCAGATCGCGAGTCCCAGCCCCACGCCGCGCGATGCCACGCTGCGGCCCACGCTCGTCTGATAGAATCGCTCGAAGATGCGATCCTTGTCGTCGTCGGGAACGCCCGGACCTTCATCGGCAACCACGAGCACCGCGGTGCCGTGCTCCTCGCGGAGCGACACCCGTACGACGCCGTCAGACGGCGAGAACTTGAGCGCGTTCTCCAGCAGGTTGTCCAGCACCTGGGCAATGCCTTCGGCGTCGGCACGGAGCGCGACCCAATCCCCAGTCGCGAGCTCGACCGCGGGAATTCCCGGGCGAGCGTCGCGCGCGGCCCGCACATGGTCTACCGCGCGACGCACGAGCCCCGTGAAGTCGAGCAACTCGTGTGGCCGTTCGGTACGCCCTTCCAGGCGCGAAAGCTCCAGCAGCTTCGCGAGCATCGACGAAAGCCGCAGTCCGCTGTCCCGATGGTATGACAGCAACTGCCGCTGCCGCGGACTCAACGGACCGGCCAGCTCGTCGAGCAGGACATCCGTCGTTTCCTGCATCGATGACAGCGGTGTCTTCAGGTCGTGCGACACGTTCGAGATGAAGTCGCGCTTCATGCGGTCGACTTCGGCCAACCGGCCCGTCATGGTATTGAAGTCACGGCCAAGACGGGCGATTTCATCGCCGCTGCCGTCGGGGACGCGGTGCATCAGATCGCCGGAAGCCACCGCGCGCGCGGCGACTCCCAGCCGCTCGAGTGGTCGAACGATCGATCGCACCAGGACCCATGAAAGGCAGGCGGCGAACAGCAGGGCGCCGAACGCAATCGCGAGCGACAGCCGCGCTGCGCTTCGGCCGAAGGCGTCGTTCGCGGCGGCGGCGTGTTGCGCGGCCTCCTGAATCGCGGTCGTCACTCCCTCGCTCGCAACCAACGACGCACCAACGACGGTATCTATCCCCAGCGCCGCGCCGACCGCGTCGCGCAATCCCGGAGACGCCTGCAGCGTGTGTCGCGGCTTTTCAAATGCACGCCATCGCGCGTGCAGGACGTTGACGGCCCGAATCTCCCCGGCGGTCATCGCCGGCCGATCAAACGCCGCCATGGTGGAATCGAACGCATTCGCCCCAGCGATCAGCGCGCGGACGTAGCCAGTGTCGCGAGTGACGACAAACTTGCGCGCGTTGCGGCGCATCTCCTCCAACATCGCCGGCTGCACGGCCGACGCGAGGCGTTGCCGCTCAGCCAGTGTCCCCAGCGCGCGCGCGTTCGCTGCCGACCGGCGCATCGCTGTGAGCTGTACCGCCACCACCGCACCCAGCAGGAGGGTCAGCGCGACGAACGCGCCGCGAAGTCGCAAGGCGATGCTCACGCAACCTTCCCGTACCCGCGCAGCTTGTTCCGAATGGTCTTCACATCCAGCCCAAGCTGCCGCGCAGCTTCGGCCTTGTTGTCATTCACCCGCTCCAGGGTGCGCATGATGAGCAACCGCTCCGCGTCGGCGAGGGTGGTGCCCGCAGGAAGCGTGACCGTCGATTCCGCCCCCGGCCGGATGGCCTGGAGATACGGTGGCAGGTGACGCCGCTCCACGAGCCCTGCCCGAGCGACAATGACGGACCGCTCGACGACGTTTCGCAGCTCCCGCACATTCCCCGGCCACGCGTGCGCCAACAGTGCGGCGCGCGCGCTCTCGGCCATGCCCTCCACGGGCATGGCATGCTTCCGGGCGAAATCACGCAGGAAATGCTGCGCCAGCAGCGGAATGTCATCGGCGCGCTCGCGCAGCGGCGGCATCACCAGCTCGAAGACGTTCAACCGATAGTAGAGGTCTTCGCGCAGGCGCCCATCGCGAATGGCCTGGGCCGGCGACCGATTGGTCGCGGCAATGATCCGGACATCGAATTGCACGTCACGGCTTGCACCCAGGCGTCGTGCGCGTCCGTCCTCGAGGACGCGGAGGAGCTTCGGTTGAAGCGCGATCGGCATCTCCGCAAGTTCATCGAGGAACAAAGTCCCGCCCTCGGCGAGCTCGAAGCATCCGGCGCGCGCACGCAGCGCGCCGGTGAAGGCACCCTGCTCGTGGCCGAACACTTCGCTCTCGATGAGTCCCTCGGGGATGGCGGCGGCATTGATGGCCACGAATGGCTTCGTGCGTCTCGCGCTCAGCTCGTGGATGGCACGCGCCACAACTTCCTTGCCCGTCCCGCTTTCGCCGGTGACGATGGCCGACGCATCCGTGCTGGCGAGCAGGGCGACGGTGCCCTGCAGCTCGCGCATCGCGCGTGTTTCGCCAAGCAGCCCCGGGTGGTCGGCGCGCGCGAGTCGCGCATCCAGCTCGCGGCTGCGTCGCCGTGCGGCGACGTCCGCCGCCGCCGTCTGCAGCAGCGCCTGCAGCATCTGGTGATCGATCGGCTTGGTGAGGAAATCCGTGGCGCCGGCTTTCATGGCGTCCACCGCGAGGTCGACGTTGCCATGGGCGGTCATCATGACCACGGGCAGCCGCAGGTCCCGCTCACGGATGCGGAGCAGCAGGCCAAGCCCTGAGCCACCCGGGAGAACGACATCGCACAGGACGACATCAGCGCTGGCAAGTGCCAGCTCGCGCTCCGCTTCGCCGACCGAGCCAACTGCGCGGGCGGCATGCCCCCAATCCTGCAACCGGAGCGTGAGCACTTCGCGGAGTGCTGGCTCGTCGTCTACCACCAGGACGTTCAGGCGCGGTTGCATGGTGCGACCCTCGTTGGTCTCTGAACGCTGTACACCGCCAGCGTCCCGAAGTGCCGGTTCTTCGGCACTCCGGGACGCGTGAGCGACATCACACATTAGGATTTCATGACGATCAGGTAGCGCGAGCCATTCCAGAAGCGCTCGGGTTGCTCGATGGTCAGTGCGCCCGCGAGCTTGCCGGACTTCGTGACCTCAGACGTGGTATACGCTTCGTTCTGCCGCGAGAGAATCCGGTATTCGCCGTCCGGCAGGATGATGGTCCGGTCGGTGCGCCGGTCGAGCTTCGTGAAGACGCTGGGATCCAGGTCGCGCGCCGGGGCCACCGGTCGGGCACCCGCGAGCAGGAATCGACGTGACCCGTTCGGGACCACGACGCCCTTTTCGATCAGCTCCTTCCGGGTGCCGACAACGAAGTAGACGGTGTTCTGCTCATCCGTCAGGTCGCGGACGGTGCCGTGCAGACTATCCACCTGCTGGTTCAATGACGCGATGCGCGTCGTCTGCTCGTCGATCAGCGCCTGGAGCTGGGCGCGCTGGAACTCGGCTGCCGACTGCGCCTCGGCGATCACCTGTTCGTATTCGGCAATCCTCGTCTTGAGGAGGGAGTCCTTGTCAGCGACCTCCTTGCGCATGCCAACCAGGCGCCCCTGCATCGCGGCAAGGCGATCGACCAGGATCGTGATTTTCCCGACGACCTGACGCCGTTCCTCATTGGCGTCCGCCAGTTCCGCACCGGGCTTGAGTTGCCGGACCGTGCCGATATTCCGTGCCTTGGAGAGTTCCGCGTTGACCTCGTTCACGAAGCGCGTTCCCTCCATGACCTGCTCGAGCAACTCATTCCGGAGGTAGAACAGGGAATCCGCCCGCTGGGCGTTGGCGGTTACGAGCTCTCTCCTGGTCGGGCCTTCCGAGCAGGCGGCGACGGCTGACGTAAGAACGAGGACTGGAAGCATTCGAGCGACACGCATGGGACACCACCATGTAGAGGTTGACGTGTCCT
The DNA here is from genome assembly GCA_035626995.1 of Gemmatimonadaceae bacterium. Lineage (GTDB taxonomy): Bacteria > Gemmatimonadota > Gemmatimonadetes > Gemmatimonadales > Gemmatimonadaceae > DASPMP01. The sequence goes on along the minus strand of DASPMP010000335.1, from coordinate 2,648 downwards.
CCCAAGGCATCGCCGGTGCCGCGCGTGTCTGGCTCGCAACCGCTTGGTGCGTCACGGTTTATCCGCGAGGCATCAGCATCGCGATCTTCAGTCGGGCCGGGATCGGGGAAAAATTCCCTGACGTGCGGCGGCTATTTTTTCGGCGTCAGCAGCGTTCCACGACAAGCGCGTGCGCCACAATGACACGGAAAGCGACGCTTGGCAGCCGGGGTATGCCGTTCCTCGAGCATGTAGGCGTAGTCGTACGCCAGTTCCTCGCCCGGCTGCACGTCGCGGATGGTTTCGATCCAGATGCGCTTGTCCTCCACCACCGCGTCGCAGTTGGGATCGCAGGAGTGGTTGATCCACCGGGCATCGTTCCCATTCACCGCGGCGTCGATCACGACGTCATCGTCGATCGCGAACAGGAAGGTGTGATGGCGCTCCCCCTCCACGTCGGGGTAGCGCACATCGGCTTCTGCGGGGGTCAGTCGTTCGCCAGCGTACTCGATGAGCCGGGTGCCGGACGGGATCCGCCGGGTCGCGAATGCGCCCTGACCCTGAATGGGGGAAGGACGGATCTCGAACGGCGCGTCTCCCCGCGTCTCCCGGCCGCGCTGGCCCTTAGCTTTCCTCTTCGGCATGTCCATGAAACGTATGAGAGGCATTGTCTGCGCGGCCGCCGCGGCGCTGCTCGTCGGGTGCGACGTGTCCAACGAGGAAGAGGTTTCCCTGGGACGCGAGAACGCGCAGAAGATCAACGAGGCGATACCCCTCGTCACTGATCCCCGGGCGGCGGGGTATATCAACGCGCTCGGGCGAAGCATCGCGGCCAGGACCAGCCGCGGCTCACTCGAGTGGCACTTCGCGATCGTCAACAGCGGGGAAGTCAACGCCTTCGCGCTCCCCGGCGGATACATCTACGTGAATCGCGGGCTCATCGAGCGGGCGGAGACGCTCGACCAGCTCACGGGCGTACTCGGACATGAGATCGGGCACGTCGTGCTGCGCCACTCCGTCGAGCAGATGAAGAAAACGACTGGCGCCAACATCGGCGTCACGGTCATCTGCGCAGTCACGAGCCTGTGCGAAAGCGGGTTGTCGCAGATCGCCATCAGCATGGCAGGATCCGCCATCCTCGCCCGGTACAGCCGGGAAGATGAAGTGGAGGCCGATTCGCAGGCGGTGATCAACGTGGTCAACGCCGGGTTCGATCCGGCTGGCATCCCTGAGTTCTTCCGGTCCCTCATGGAAGAGCGGAAGCACAACCCTGGTGTGTTCGACACGTTCTTCGCATCGCATCCCATCGAGGAGAGTCGCGTCAGCTACACCAGGGGGTTGATCGAGCGCTACGATCCGCAGCGGCTCGCGCAGCTCGTCTCGGATGACGCGGGCTACCAGACCTTTCGGCGCATCATCGCGGCGCTCCCCCCGCCGCCACCACCACGGCCGCTTCCTCGATAAACGATCGCCCCCGCTCGCGGCGGTGCGGCGCGCGCGCTTATCTTCTCGTGGACCTCTCTCCCCGCGAGTGATTTTCGATGCAGCTACTGCGAACGTCCGCGCCCATGGCGATCGGCTTGCTCAGCATTGCCGCCGCCCTTCCTGCCCAACAGAAGCGCGCCTTTCAGCTCTCCGACTGGTACAAGCTCACGACGGTCAGCGCGCCGGCCATGTCGCCGGACGGCGGCCACATCGCGTTCACGGTGCAGACCGTGAACGAGCGTGACAACAAATACCATCGCGAGGTTTGGGTGGTGCCGTCGGCCGGTGGCGAGCCGCGGCGCTACACGTCGCCGGGAACTGAAAGCTCCAACCCACGCTGGTCGCCGGACGGCAAGGTCCTCATGTTCACCTCGCAGCGCCCCGGCGGTCGTGGGAACACCTGGATGCTGCGGATGGATCAACCGGGTGGGGAAGCGTACCAGGATGATCGCTATCCGCGAATCGGATCCGTCCCATCGAATCTCACGTTTTCGGTATGGACGGAAGGGGACTCGATGCCGTCCGACAGCGCTCGCCGGGCGAATGATGCGTACGCACGGATGCAACCCATGGCGCGACCGCCCTATGGCGCTGTGACGAAGCCCGCGGACGCGGCGCGGTTCGACGGCAGGCATGTCTACGACATGCGCTACAAGAACAACAACTCCGGCTTCGTTCCCGGTCCGCGGGAAGCGCGTCGGTGGAATCCGGCGCAGATCTGGCTGCAGCGCTTTGACGGCACGCCGAAGCGCCGGCTCACGAACACCCGCTACTCGCACCGCAATGCGACGGTTTCCCCGGATGGCCAGTGGGTCGCATTCGTCGCTGAGGCGAACCTTCGTCCGGACTCGGTCGTGGATATGGAGCGCGACTCCATTGCCCAGCTGCCATACGATGCGGCGCGCGACGAGCTGGAGCGCAATGAATCCGACATCTACGTCATCCCTGTCGCCGGTGGCACGCCGCGAAAGGTCGCGAGCCACATGGGGAGCGAGGGCTCGCTCGCGTGGTCTCCCGACAGTCGACGCATCGCCTTCGTCGCCGCCCCCGCGAGGACGAAGAACGATCGCATCTATGTGGTCAACGTCGCGGGCGGCACGCCGGAAAATCTCCTCGGCGACTGGCAGTACGAGCCACAGGCCATCGAGTGGAATGCCAATGGCATCACCTTCACTGCGGCCATC
>DASPMP010000334.1:0-2112 GCA_035626995.1 Gemmatimonadaceae bacterium | reverse complement strand
GAGCAGGCGCACCAGCTCGCGCGCCGCGTGGCGGACCGGCTCGTCGACGACCTCCATGCGGCCGGCGCCGCGGCCGAAGAGGAGCGACGAGCGGCCGTCGGGCGCGCAGACGAGCGTCGCCACGTCGTCGTCGAAGCCGATCTCCACGATCGCGGTGCCGTCCCCGTCGGTCGCGAAGGCGAGGTCGCGCAGCTGACCGGCGGCCCCTCGGGCGGGCGGGCGCTCTCGCGGCTTTCGCATCCACATCGCTCACCTCGGCGCTGAGGGAGGGCCTGGCGGGCGTCAGGTGCCGTTGGGCTGCACGATCAGCGCCAGCCCGGCGCTCGTGCGGAAGCGGGCTTGCCGCCGATCGACCAGATGAAGCAGTCGGCGATCGGCGCCGTTCCAGGCTACTGCGCTGTAGGGCCATCATCCGGCAACACGTGTCGTCACACTGTGTTGCGCACATGTCTCGTTCTTCTCACTGGTCCCACCATCCGATCGATGGCATGCTAGTGCATCGCGAGGTGACGGCGCTCCCGAGTGCATCGGTGCGCAGGCAACTCAGCGACAACCGGCGGACATCGGATGCCTTGGAACTCGCGGGTGACGACGCGGTTGGTGCTTGGGGCGATGATCGTAGGCCTCGGCTGTCGCGACGCTTCGACAGGCCCATCGCTCGCGCGGCACGCAAGCTCGCTCCTCCGGACCGAGCTCGATAGCAGTCCGGCGCACTGCGCCTTCTTGGATTGTCGGTCGCTCTCGCCAGAGGAGAAGGGACAGTTGCTCGCAGATGCGGACAACGCGCGCAGCCTAGCGCTTCTGGCGTGGGACGTCGACTGTTGGGAAGTCTTCGATCGCTCGCTCACCAAGCTCCAAGCGAACCAAGTCTATGTCATGCGCGAGGGCCCATCGGGTGTAATTGGGGCGGCGAACACGCAAGTATCGCCTTTTGAGGTGTACATTCACGAGATCAGGATGGCCACGCCGACGGGACGCTTCAACACTCTCAGTCATGAGTCCATCCACACCTTGCGCGGCCCCAAACCGTCGGCGATCGAGACGAGAACATGGGAGGCCGAAGTTCAAACGCGGGCTGACGGGTGCGACGCGTACTTCGTCCCGTGATCGCATTCGAACCCGGCGCCTGCGCCGCACGCCGGCGTGCGGTACACAGGACACGATCGCGACGCGTGTGATTCCCGTTCGATGAGGTCCCTCATGAACCAGTTGGTCCGTGCTCGTATGGCGTGCGCGCGAGGTGTGTGCCGTGCGGTTTGGGTCGCCCTCGGTTGCGTGTCTCTCGCGGTGACGGTAGCGAACGCTCAAGTCAGCACCGACGGAGTCACCATCCGAGCAGCAGCCGTTCGAGCCGTCCATCCCGTGGGTCGGCACACGGCCTTCCTCGTCGTTAGCGACTCCGGCAGTCGGGACGCCCAGCTGCTCGCTTCTGCCCTGGGCGCACGGACTCGTGCCATCGGTGCCACGTCCGCTGTTCCGCTTCCGGATGAGGTCGCCGTGCGCGCGGCTGTGACGATCAGCTCGGTCGATAGCGCAGTCGTCCAAGTGGACTTGTGGGGAGTTGCCAGCGCTCGCGCGACGAATGCCCGGCTCGAGACGACTCCCTACTTCAGCCGCTATCTCGTGGTACTTCGAAGAGACGGGGGGTCGTGGAAGGTAGTCCGCACCATCGAGGTGATGACGAGCTGAGGTCGGCGCGGGGTTCTGTCTCCGCAGCCACATCGCTCACTTCGGTGCCGGGGGGAGGTGCCAGGCGCCTGTCAGCTCCCGTTCGGCTGCACGATCAACGCCAGCCCCGCGCTCGTGCGGAAGCGCGCCTGCCGCTTGTCGGCGAGCACGAAGCCGTTGGCGGCGATGAGCCCCTCCATCTGCTTGGCGAGCGCGCGCGCCTTGTCCGCGCTGGGCGGCTCGAAGACGAGGAGAAGTCGGCCCTCGGGCGCGAGCAGCCGGCGCGCCGACGCGAAGGCGACCGCCGGGTTCGTCCAGAAGATGTTGACGTTGATCGCGAGCACGCGGTCGAAGCGCGCGCGCATCTGCGGCCCCTCGAGCGCTCCCTGCACCACCGTGGCCCGGCCGCGCTCGATCCAGGGGGCGAGTCGCGCGCGCGCCTGC
>DASPMP010000333.1:0-37126 GCA_035626995.1 Gemmatimonadaceae bacterium | reverse complement strand
GTGACCGGCGAAAACCGCTACCGCATCCTGCAGGCGCTGCGCGAGCATCCCTCCGCGCACTCGGTGTATCCGTTCGGCGACACGGTGCATTTCACCGATGCGCGCCGCGATGGTGCCGTGGACCACATCGCGCAGGATCTGCGTGCATTTCTCGCCAACCGCGGGTACGTCGCCGATGTGGTCCCCATTGCCGCGGGGATCGAAGACAGCTTCATGGCCCTGATGCAATCCAGCGCGGCATGACCGCGATCGCGGTGCGCGGGCTGACGCGACGGTTCGGCAACTTCACCGCGGTCAATGGCATCAGCTTCGACGTCGGTGCCGGTGAGGTCTTCGGCTTCCTCGGCGCCAATGGCGCGGGGAAGACGACGGCGATCCGCATGCTCGTCGGATTGCTGGCACCATCCGCTGGCGAGGCGACCGTGGCTGGCTTCGACGTGCGGACCCAGGCCGAAGACGTGAGGCGCAATATCGGGTACATGAGCCAGCGCTTCTCGCTATACGGCGACCTGACCGTACGCGAGAATATCACGCTGTACGGCTCCATTTACGGCCTCACGCGTGCAGCCATCGCGGAACGCACCACGACGTTGCTGCAGGCGCTGGCGCTGACGCAGCAGAGCGACGCACTGGTCGGGAGCCTGCCGCTGGGATGGAAGCAGAAGCTCGCCTTCTCCGTCGCGCTGGTGCATTCGCCCCGCATCGTCTTCCTCGACGAGCCCACCGGCGGCGTGGATCCCATCACCCGGCGGCAGTTCTGGGAGCTCATCTACTCGGCAGCCGCCGCGGGCACCACGGTGTTCGTCACCACGCATTACATGGATGAAGCGGAGTACTGCGACCGCGTCTCGATCATGGTGGACGGCCGCATCGCCGCGCTGGGGACGCCCCGCGCGCTGAAGGAACAGTTCGCGGCGCCATCCATCGACGAGGTGTTCGTGCGTCTCGCGCGGCCGGTCGCGGAGAGCAGCGCGTGAGGGCAGCCTTGCGGGCCTTCGTCGTCAAGGAAGTGCACCACATCCTGCGCGACCGCCAGACGCTCACCATCCTGCTGCTGATGCCCCTCGTGCAGGTGGTGCTGTTCGGCTTCGCGCTGCGCAGCGACGTACGCGACATTCGCGTTGCGTTCGTGGATCCATCGCCAGACCATGCGACCATCGCACTGCGCAACCGCTTCGCCGCCACGCATCGCTTTCAGGTGGTCGCGACGAGCGCGAACACCCATGGGCTCGAGCCCCTGTTTCAGCGCGGTGCCGCGGACATCGCCATCATCTTTCCGCCGGACTTCGCCGCACAGCTGCAATCCGGCGAGCCCGCGCGGCTGCTATTGGCAAGCGATGCCTCAGACCCGAACACCGGCACCGCCATGCAGGGGTACGCGCGCGCGGTCATTGTCGCGCAGGAAGCCGAGTGGGCGCCGGCAGCGCCTCGGATCACGGTGGAGTCCCGGATGCGCTTCAATCCCACCCTGGAGAGCGTGAACCTGTTCGTCCCCGGACTGATCGCCCTGGTGCTGACACTGGTGTCCGCACTGATGACGGCCATCTCGCTGTCGCGCGAGAAGGAGCGCGGCACCCTCGAGGTCCTTTTCGTCTCACCGTTGCGTCCCTGGCAGATCATCCTCGGCAAGGTGCTTCCATATCTTGCGCTGGCCTTCGCCAATGTGCTCACGGCGCTGGCGGCGGCGTGGATCGTCTTCCGCGTTCCCTTCCAGGGGAGCCTGGTGCTACTGCTGTTCGCGAGCACGGTGTACGCCGTGATCTCGCTGGGGATTGGGGTGGTGATCGCCGCGCACACCACGTCGCAGCGCGCGGCGATGCTCGGTACCCTGCTGGGGACGATGCTCCCCAGCACGCTCCTGTCGGGGATGGTGTTCCCGATCGCGAGCATGCCCGCGCCGCTCGCGGTGGTGTCCAACATCGTGCCGGCGCGCTGGTTCATCGTGATCACGCGCGGCATCATGCTGAAGGGCGTGGGTGTCACCTACCTGTGGCGCGAGCTGCTGGTGCTGGGGGTGATGATGCTGGTGCTCATGTTGCTGGCCACGCGTAGCTTCAAGCCGCGGCTGGCCTGATGCGACTGCTGGCCGTGCTGCTTCGCAAGGAATTCGCGCAGATCCTGCGCGACAAGCTGATGATGCGGCAGATGTTCCTGATGCCCGTGATCCAGCTGCTGGTGCTCTCGAGCGCCGCCACCTTCGAGGTGAAGACGGCAAACGTCTACGTGGTGGACCGCGACCAGAGTACCGCGTCGCGCGCGCTGGTCCAGCGGCTCCAGGCGTCCGGGCGTTTTCGGGTGCGCGGCGCGTCGCCGTCCATGTCGCTGGCAAATGAAGCGCTGTTGGCGCGGAGCGTCGGGATGATCCTGAGCATCCCGGCAGATTTCGAACGTGAGTTGACGCGCGGATCCATGAGCAGGGTGCAGCTGGTGCTGAATGCAGAGGACGGCGCCGCGGCGGGTGTGACCCAGTCGTACGCGGCGCAGATCATTCGCGCGTACGCCAGTGATGCACCAGGGCCACCCACGCCGGAGCGTGAGCGTTCCGTATTGGTGGACGTGCGCGTGCGCGGCTGGTACAACCCCACGCTGGATTACCGCGACTACATGGTGCCCGGCATCCTGGTGCAGCTGGTGACCGTGATTGGCACCCTGCTCACCGCAATGAATATCGTGCGTGAGAAGGAGATCGGTACCCTGGAGCAGCTGAGCGTCACGCCGCTGCCGCGCGCGACCTTCGTCGCGGGGAAGCTGCTTCCCCTGTGGATCATCGCGATGGTGGAGCTGGCGCTCGGGCTGGTGGTGGCGCGGTACGTCTTCGGCGTGCCGATGGTGGGTAGTCTCCTGCTGGTCTTTTTCGCGGCGGCGGTGTATCTGCTGGCGGCGCTGGGGATCGGCCTGGCGGTGTCGACCATCGCGCAGACCCAGCAGCAGGCCATGTTCGTCACGTTTTTCATCGTCATGATCTACCTGCTGATGAGCGGCCTGTTCACGCCGGTGCGTTCGATGCCGGATTGGGCGCAATGGATGGCCCAGCTCAATCCCGTGAAGCATTTCATCGAGATCATGCGCGCGGTGATGCTGAAGGGCGCGGGGCTGGCGGAGGTGTCGCGCCAGCTGGGCATACTTGCGCTGATCGGGACGGCGGTCCTGTCACTTGCGATCAGGCAGCATGACAGGCGTACGTCCTGACGCGCGTGGGCGGCACGGCATCGGCTCCTCAGTCGACGGCACTATCAGACTTTGGGGCCGGAAGTGCGGTGTGAACCTGCGTCACCCTCTGCGCGTTGAATGGATCAGGGCCAATGAGAGAGTCCATTCATGCCTCTTGCCAGACACTTGACTGTCTGACACTGTTGCTGATCTTCAACAGGCCAGGACCAGCGATCGCGGTGCATACGTAGGGCACTCCCGCCACACCACACCATGGGTCGCGACACACCACGCCAGCAGTCGCGACGCACCACGCCAGCAGCCGCGATGCACTCCACCTGTCGTGGCGACGGACCACACCGCCACTCACGACGCAGTGCACCTTCATTCGCGTTGCACCACACCAGCGCTCGCGACGCACGTCCCAGGATGTCGCGAGACAGTACCCCCGGGTGTCCGTCCCACCACCATGGCGGTCGTGATGTACTGCACCAGCTGGCCCGATGCAGTACTCAGGTGGTCGCGATGCACCACACCAACGCTCGCGAGTCACTGCACCTTCACTCGCGAGGCACTACCCCGGCATTCCCGATGCATCGCACCCGTCGCGCTGCTGCATACGTATGGAGGTCCCGGCACACCTCACCCGCTCCGGCCGAACGCAGATCGCGCCAACCGGGACAGCGCACCACGCCTCCCCTCACAGCGCACCACGTTCCCTGTTCCACGACCCGCGCACCGACGTGACAGTTCCATGTGCCAGGAACGGGACTTAACACCTTCTCATACAGTACCGGCTGTCCTCGCGGGACACACCCCGCACCCGAAGATTCTCCACTTCCCTTCCCTGCCGTCATCGCCCGAGCCTCTCGCTGCAACGGCCACCAACAGGCGCCGTAGCCCACCCGGGATGCACCAATTCCTGCATTCACGTATTCCCGTATTCCTCTCCTCATGAACTGTGGAGCTCTCCTTATTGAACGGTGAAGCTCTCCTCGTCGAGTGGTGGAACTCTCCTCCGCGAACCGTGGAGATGTTCTCGTTGAACCGTGGGTGTCCCCCCATTGGACCGTCGAGGTATCGTGACTTCGACCGGCGCTTCAGCAGTGAAACTCCGCAAGGGGTTTTCGGATGACGCGGATGAGACAGCCGGATCGGCTGTACCTGATTCAATGGCGTCTCTGCGTCTCTGCGTTGGATCAGCGAAGAAGGCACTCAACGCCCTGAAGCAGGCGTCAACTCTCTGTGCGCCAGTGGAGACGTTCTTGCCCTGCATGAGGGAGCACGGCTCGGGTCGCAGCTCACCCCGAGTTAAAGGCCGGGATCCCTCCTTGCCCGTGCGCCCTCCCCTCGAAGGTCTTTATGACAGCTGTTGTTCCCAACATCGCGCAAGCGCCGATGGCAAAGCCACGCTCCGAGTTCCGCCGCCTCCTCATCGAACGACGCTCCGAGGTCCTGTCCGCCTGGGTCAAGGAGCAGCTCCGCGAAGGTCGATCCGAGAGCCTTCCCGCGGACGAGCTCCGCGCCCAGGGCGACGAGTTCATCGGCCTCATCGCCGAGCCTGAGGAAACAGACTCGATCCTCGACCATGGATCAGAAGGGTGGGCACCAGCGCGCGCCTTCCTCGCTGACCTGTCCCGCTCCCGCGCGCAGCAGGGATTCTCCCCGTCTGAGACCGCCAGCTTCGTCCTGGCGTTCAAGCGGCCGCTGTTCGCCATGATGCGCGCGGCGCTGGCTGACGACGCTGTGCAGCTCGGCGAAGAAATCTGGCGCGCCACCGAGCTCCTCGACCAGCTCGGCCTGCTGACCATGGAGGAGTACCAGCGCGGCCGCGAGGAAGTGATCCGCCGCCAGCAGGAGGAAATGCTCGAGCTGTCCACGCCAGTCGTCACGCTCTGGGATGGCGTGCTCGCGCTCCCCATGATCGGCACCCTCGACAGTGCGCGCACGCAGATCGTCATGGAGACGCTGCTGCAGCGCATCGTCGAAACAGGCGCCGGCATCGCGATCATCGACATCACCGGTGTGCCCACGGTGGACACGATGACCGCGCAGCACCTGCTCAAGACCGTCACGGCCACGCGATTGATGGGCGCGGAATGCATCATCAGCGGCATCCGCCCGCAGATCGCGCAGACCATCGTCCACCTGGGCGTCGACCTTGGCGACGTCACCACAAAGGCCACCCTTGCCGACGCCTTCCGCGTGGCGCTGGCCCGCAGCGGGCGCATGGTCACGACAGTTCCAGCCTCGGGGACACAACGTCGTGACAGCTGACCGGATTCCCATCCTGCGGATGGGACGGTCGCTGCTCGTCACGATCCAGGTGGACATGCACGACCAGCTGGCCATGACCCTGCAGAACGACCTCGCCGAGGCCATCGGCAAGCACAACGCGCGGGGCGTACTGCTCGACATCTCCGGGCTGGAGATCGTCGACTCGTTCATTGGGCGCATGCTGGCCAACACCGCCGCGATGAGCCGCGTCCTCGACGCGGAAACCGTTGTCGTGGGAATGCAGCCCGCCGTGGCCATCACCCTGGTGGAGCTGGGGTTGTCGCTGCCCGGGGTGCACATGGCGCTCGACATCGAGCGCGGGCTGGCACTGCTCCAGCGGCCAGTCGAGATACTGGCGTGAATGAGCCGACGGTCAGCCGCGAAGCACTCTTCGAGCTGCACACGGACATCGACGTCGCCGTCGCACGCCGCGGGGTGCGCGACTGGGCCGCGGAGCTGGGGCTGTCGATGGTGGACCTGACGAAGGTCGTCACCGCGGCCAGCGAGCTGGCGCGCAACGCCGTGATCCACGGCGGCGGCGGGGAGATGTGCCTGCAGATCGTGACCGAACGCGACCGGCAGGGGCTGCGCATGATGTTCCGCGATAACGGTCCCGGCATCGCCGAGGTCGACCGGGCGATGCAGGACGGGTATTCTACCGGTCGGGGGATGGGGCTGGGACTCCCGGGCGCACGTCGACTGGTGAACGAGTTTGCCCTCGCGTCCACGCCCTCCGAAGGCACGTGCGTCACGATCATCCGATGGAAGAAGTAGCCGCCGCTCAGGCGCCCGCGGTCAACGCATCGCAGCGCATCGAGGTCGAGGAGCAGACGCAGATCGGTGCCGCGCGCCGTTCCGCCGTCGCCCTGGCACACCTCCATGGGCTGGACAGCGACGCGATTGGTCGCCTGTCGCTCGTCGTGACCGAAGCGGCGACCAATCTCGTGCGACACGCGGGACGCGGGGTCGTGATCCTTCGCGCGATTGCCGCGCCCGGAATGAGCCGGGCAGTCGAGGTGCTCGCGCTCGACAAGGGGCCGGGAATCGGCGACGTGCCGCGCGCCATGCGCGACGGCTTCTCGTCCATCGGCACCGCCGGCCAGGGGCTCGGCGCCATCCAGCGTCTCGCGGATGTCTTTGCGATGCATGCGCCGCGTGGCCAGGGAACCGCCCTCATGGCGCGCGTCAACAGCGGTCCCCGGATGGCCTCTGCCCAGCGTCCCCGGGCACTCGAGGAGCGCCTCGGCGTCATCTGCACCCCGATTCGCGGCGAGGTGACCAGCGGCGATGCATGGAAGCTGGTGGCGACGCGGAACCGCCAGTACCTGCTGCTCGTGGACGGACTCGGGCATGGGCCCGGCGCAGCCGCCGCCGCCGCACTCGCGATCGACGCTTTCGTGCCACATGACGACTCACCGCCGGACCGTTCGCTCGTACTCCTGGATCAGGCAACGCGTGGATCCCGTGGCGCCGCCGCGTCGCTCGTGTGCATCGATGACACGGAGCACCAGTTGCGCTTCTGCGGTGTGGGGAATGTGGACGGGCGTATCCACGTGGGGCCGGATGCCACCGCCCACCTGCTGCCGCAGAATGGCATCGTCGGGCACGCGATGCCCACCCCGCGGATCACCCATGCGGAGTGGACGCCGACATCGCGGCTCGTGATGCACTCGGATGGCGTGTCGTCCCGCTGGCGGCTGGACGCATATCCCGGCCTCGCGACCGCGCATCCGTCGCTCGTCGCCGGGATCATCTATCGCGACTTCGGCCGCGAGCGCGACGACGCCAGCGTCATCGTCTTCGACGCACCTGGAGTCGCCGCATGATCCAGGCGATCATCCCGCTCACGACGGTCGCCGTGCGCCGGGAACAGGACATCCTCCTCGCGCGCCAGCGCGCGCGACAGCTCAGCTCCATGCTCGGCTTCTCGGTGGGGGACGCCACGCGCATCACCACTGCCGTCTCCGAGGTTGTGCGAAATGCATTCGAATACGCGAAGGGGGGCAACGTCAGCTTCGCCGTGGCGAGCCACGCCAGCGTGCAGGAATTCGTGATCCGGGTGAGTGATGCGGGTCCGGGGATCGCGAACGTGGACGCGGTGCTCTCGGAGAATTTCCAGTCCCGCACCGGGATGGGGATCGGCGTTCGCGGCGCCCGCGCGCTGATGGACCGGTTCAGCATGACGTCCGTCGTCGGCGAGGGAACCCAGGTGATGCTGACCAAGACTCTCCCGCGCGCCACCGGGCACTTTGCCGCCACCGATGCCAGCCGCCTTGCGGAGGCGCTGGTGCATGCGGGGGACACCAGTCCGATGGGAGAGCTCACCACCCAGAACCAGGCGCTGCTCAGCACACTGCAGGAACTGGAGCGCCTTCGCATCATCGCCGATGAGGCGCGCGAGCGCGCGGAGTCACTGCAACTGGTCGCCGAACGGTCGATGGTGGTGCGCCAGCGGTTCATGGCGTTGACCACGCACGAGCTGCGCACGCCACTCAACGCGATGATCGGCTACATGGAGCTGCTCGACATGGAGCTCGCGCCGCTGATGTCGGAGAAGCAGAGAGGATTCTTCAAGCGGGCCCAGAACGCGTCGAAACACCTGCTCGGCATCACCAACGACTTCCTGGACATGGCGCAGGGGGACGCGGGACAGTTGAAGGTGGAGCGGGTGGAATGCGCGGCGAAGACGATCGTGGGGGACGCGACATCCCTGGTCACGCCGCAGGCCGCGGCGCGCGACGTGGAGATTCACCTCGTCGAGGCCGACGTGGACGCAGCCTTTGTGGGCGATCCCTCGCGAGTGCGCCAGATCCTCGTGAACATCCTGGGCAACGCCGTCAGCTTCACCCCGCCACATGGGACCGTGGAGATCATCATCTCGCGCGAGGAGCATGCTCCCGGCCAGGGGGAAGACTGGGCCGAGGCAGCCACGGGGCCATGGTGCGTCATCCGGATCGAGGATTCAGGGCCAGGGATCCCGCCGGAAAAGCTGGCCGCGGTGTTCGAGCCCTTCGTTCAGCTCACGGATCAGGGGCAGGCCGCCCGCAAGGGAAGCGGACTGGGACTCACGGTCAGCCGGCAGCTGGCCGTGCTCATGGGGGGAGATCTCACTGCGCAGAGCACCGAAACCGGAGCGGTATTCGCACTCTGGCTCCCCGCAGCACCCACCACCGCCTAGCTGCGCGGCAGGCGTACCTCGAAGGTTGTCCCTTCTTCGCGGGACGAGCGCACGTCGATGGACCCTTTGTGGGCGGCGACGATCTTGTCGACGATGAACAAGCCAAGCCCCAGGTGATGGCTGGCCTTGCCGGACGTTTCCGATCGATGCTTCATGGGTGAGAACAGCGAAGCGATATCGTTCGGAGGGATGACCGGTCCCTCATTTTGTACGGTGACGATGACGTCGCGATCGAGTCCCTGAACGGCCACGCGGATGGGGCTCTTGTTGGATCCGTGCTGCACGGCATTGGCCACGAGATTCGTCAGCGCCTGGATCAGCCGCTCGCGATCCCACTGCCCCGTCAGGTCCCCGGCCGACTCCACGCGTACGATGCTGCTCGGGTACATGGTCGCGACTTCATGGACGACGTCGTGCACCAATTTTCTGAGGTCGGTGTCCACGCGGACCACGGGGATCGTGTCGCCGAAGCGGGTGCGGGTGAAGTCGAGCAGGTCGAGGACCATGTGATTCATCCGCGTCGCGCTGGCGCTCATCCGCTTGATCAAGGTGAGGTTCGGCTCCTCGAGCTCACCGGTGTCGAGCATGAACTTCGTCGAGGTCATCACGGCGCCCAGCGGCGTGCGCAGGTCATGCCCCAGGATGGCAAGGAAGCGCTCCTTGGACTCCGCGATGTCGCGCGCGAACCGGGTGATGGATTCGGCGATGGTCTGGTCGATGGCCTCGTTGAAGCGAATGAGATCGTCGAGGTCGTCATGGTTCGCCGTTTCCCGCTGCGCGCTCCAGAGACGGACAACGCTGGCGCGTAACGCGCGGAACTCCCCGACCATCTGGGAAATGTCGAACCCGCTTTCGGCGCGCCCGGCTCCATGTTGTTCCGCCGCCGTGGACAGGCCGCTCCGGATGCGGCGGTCGGTTCTGCCCTTGGCCTTCGCGTCCGTCTCGGCAGCGGATTGCTGAGTCTCGAGGTCCCGGACGATGACGTCGAGCATCTCGACGGCGTGGTCCCGGAGCGCGACCGTGTTCATGTCCTCGCCCATCGGCAGCGTCCGAGCGAACACTTCCCACTCGCGGACGATCGCTTCCTTGTTCGTCCGGATGAACTCGGCGATTCCCGATGGGCGCTCGGCGGGTGCTTTCGTCAACCCGAACGCTCTCCACCAACCCGGATGGGGGCGTCGACGTTCTCGTTCACGTGCACGGCCGCTGCTGGACCAGCACCGAGCGCACGCTCGTTGAGCAATTTCGACACGAAACGCTGGTTCTCCGAGATGCGCTCAACCTCCACCGCGATGACGTCCACCGCCTGCTGCACGCGATCCATCTGCGAAGATTGGGCCGCCGCCATCCGGTCGAGCGTGGCTCGCATTCGCTTCCATCCGAGCCGCCAGAAGGCCAGGCCGAGGAGGACGAAGACCACTGCCTCGGTGATCAGCGCCCCCGCCATCTGCTGCGGTGTGATCGACAGGTACTCAGGCCGCTGGCCGGGAAACGCCGAGAAGTCCGGGAACGGCGGAATTGGCGGAATGGGAGGGATCGGCGGGATCGGCGGGATCGGCGGGATCGGCGGGATCGCAGGCTGCCCCTGTGCGGCCTCGACGCCAGACTGGGACACCCGCTCCATAGCGGCGGCAACGCGCTCGTCCAATGCCAGGATCTGCGCATCGACGCGTGCAGTGCGCTGGTCAATCTCCCCGATCCGGTCCTGGAGGCTGCGCTTCGCCGCGTCGCCCGGGGTGACGTGAAGTTGCTCCGTGAGCTGGTTGCGACGATTCGACATCTGCCGCAACTGGCTGCGCAGCTCCTCTCGCTGCAGGACCAGCGCACTCAGCTCACGCTGCGCACTACTCGCCTGCGCCTGTGCGGGCCGTTGAGTCTGGGCTCCCGTTCCCTGTACCATGCGTGAATATACGGCGCGGGAATGCAAAAGGTTTTACTGCACCTGCAACGCCCGCGAGTTCAGGTCATCTGCTGACCGCACACCACAGGACCCACAGTTCAATGGTGTTTTGAATGCAGGAATGCGAGAATGCTGGAATAGTACTCATACTCCTCTGACGATCCTGCATTCACGTATTGGCGTATTCCCTTCTCTTGTTTGAACGGTGGAGCGAGTAGCGCTGCACTTCACCCTTCACGGGAGTGCTGACTGTTCCCCGATGCAGGATCCACAGTTCAATGGTCCTTTGACGCTAGCGCGATGCACGGTCCCACAGTTCAATAATGACGTTGAATGCAGGAATGCGAGAATGCAGGAATGGTATGTACACTCCTTTGACGCTTCCCTGCATTCACGTATTCGCGTATTCCTTTCTCTTGTTTGAACGGTGGAGCCAGCCCATCACGACTCGGGTCAGGGAACCGAGTCGCTCAGCGTCGCGCGGTTGCTGCGGTACGGTGAGTATCCGGCGCCCCAGTCCACGCTCACCACCTGGAGCGACAGCCGTTCGCCATTCACGTACACGATCACGTAGTGGTACGGATTGTCGCCACGGTCCGGACCCGGCCGCACCAGCTGCTGCACCCGCGCGGAATCGGCGCCGGTCGCCGCGCGGTAGGCGCGCAGGTCCGGCAGGCCGATGAACGGATAGAGCGGTGCCCCGCCGCCCCCCGTCACCAGCTGGTCCATGCGCTGGATGCTGCCGTTGGCGTCGCGATAGCGCTCCACCCAGTGCTCGTAGAAGTGCTCGTGGCCGGTGACGAGCAGCTTCACGTTGTGGCGCCGGAAGAGGGGCATCCACTTCTCGCGCAGAATGCCGGTGGGACGCTCGACGATGGCGCCACCATGCGGCCCGGACGAGAACACGGGATGATGGAATGCAACGACCACGTTGCGGTAGCGGCGCCGGTCCAGCCCCGCGAGCTGGCCGCTGGCCCACGCGAACTGCACCGAGTCGTCGGCAATGTTGCTGTCGATGGCCAGTACGAAGGTGTTGCCGAAGCCGAACGCATAGGTGGGATACCCGCGCAGCCGGCGCGTGGCGCCATCCGGCGGGATGAGCTGCGCGTTGGCGCGCAGGTAGTTGGTAAGCCCCTCCCGGCGCCCCGGACTCGCGATGTCCGCTGAGCCGGTGACGTCGTGATTCCCGGGGGCGAGGAAATAGGGGACACCGCCCTGCGTCGTGAGCCGGTTGATGAGCTGTACAAAGCTGGCGTTCCACTGCTTCGGATCACGACCATTCACGACCGCGTCGCCACTCTGGACGATGAACTTCACGGCGTCGGGGCCATTGGCCAGCCGCGCGATGGAGCGCAGCATCTCATCGACGATGAGGGAATGCTCATACTGCGGGTCGATGCCGTCGCGCCGGCCGCGGGTGTCCCCATACACGATGAACGAGAACCTCGTGACGTCGGCACTGGCCGCCTCGGCGGGGAGTGGCCTGGTCGGCGGGAGGATTGCGACGACCGTGTCGCTGGCCGCGGGCATCGGCTGCTGCGCCAGGGCTTCCGCGGCATTCAGGAGGACGACAGCGGCTGTGATTACTGTGCGGAGATTCATGGCCTAAGGTGTGGCCCGTCTCGACGCCCGTCCAGCATGTCCACCCTGGGCACGGTCCCACAGTTCAATGACGACGTTGAATGCACGAATGCGAGAATGCGAGAATCCACCATGAACCCGCTCTGGACGGATTCCGTGTATTCACACATTCCTGCATTCTTCTGAATCTTGTAACCGTGGAGCCTAAGAGCCGAGGCCGAAGCCGAGGCCGAGAGCCGAGGCCGAATGCCGAGAGCCGAGGCCGAGAGCCGAGAGCCGAGGCCGTACCTATCCCCTCAACGCCTCCACCGGATCCACTCGCGCCGCGCGACGCGCGGGCACGTAGCTCGCGAGGAGCGCTACTACCAGCAGCACCCCCGGCACCAGCACCAGCGTCAACGGGTCGCCCGGTTCCACGCCGAAGAGCAGTGTCCGCAGGAATCGTGTGGTTGCCAGCGCGGCCAGCACACCGACGACGAGCCCCGCAACCGCCAGCCCCAGCGACTGCCGCAGCACCATCCCGGTCACCTCACGCACGCTGGCGCCAAGCGCGACGCGTACGCCGATCTCACCACGACGCTGCGCCACGATATACGAGATCACTCCATAAATGCCGACGGCGCTGAGCAGCATCGCGATCGTCGCGGAGATCAGCAGCAACACCATGGTGAACGACTGCCGCGCGATGGACCGCGCAAGGATCGAATCCATCGTGCGCGGGTTCACCACCGCCGCCTCCGGCTCCAGCTCGGTGATGATGCGACTCACGGCATTCGCCAGCGTCAGGGGATCGCCGGCGGTGGTCCTGAGCACGAGCTCCATCGAGGTGTCGAGCTCCCACAGTGGCGACCCCGGAATCTCGCGCAGCGGGAAGTACACCAGCTGCGATGGCGGACGGTCCACGCCAAGGCTGCGAACGTCCTCGGCGACGCCCACCACCGTGTACCACGGCGGCGTCGTCCCGTTGAACCGCACGCGCTTGCCGATGGCGCTCTCGGTGGGCCAGTGCGCGTCGGCGAACGCGCGGCTCACCACGACGGATCCGTCGCGCGCGTTCATCCCGCTCCACGTGATCGTTCGTCCTTCCACGCGCGTACCGATCGCCTCGAAGTATCCGGGTGACACCCGCGTCGACGGCGGACACACCCCGCGCGCACTTTCCGGCGTGGGCCCCTCGAGGGTGATGCCAATGCACAGGTCACCGCTCACCAGCGGCAGCCGGTCGGTCATTCCCACATCGCGGACGCCGGGGAGCTGCGCCAGGCGCATGGCCAGCTGCTGGTGGAAATCGCTGGAGCGATCCGTCTGTCCCCCGAACCGCGCGCGCGGCAACGCCACGGTGAGCGTCAGCACACGCTCGGGATCGAAGCCGGGCTGCACGGCGCGCAGGTTTCCGAATGTCCTGAGCATCAGCGCGGCGGACGCGAGCAGCACCACCGCAAGCGCCATCTGCGTCGCAACCAGCAGGCGCCGCACGTTCATCCGGCGACGCGACGTCGTCAGCCCGCGTCCGCCCTCACGCAGCATCGCGAGGTCCAGCCGCGCGGCAAGCAACGGGAGCATGCCGAACATCAGTCCCGCCAGCACCACGATCCCAACAGCGAATGCAACCGACGGCGCGCCGAGGTGCACTTCCGACAACCGCGGCAGCTCGCTCGGCGCGAGCGCCAGCAACAGCCGCAGCAGTCCCTGCGCGAACGCGAGTGCCAGCACTCCCGCGACGCCCGCGAGGATCAGTCCTTCCGCGAGATACTGTGTCGCGAGATGTCCTCGGCCGGCGCCGAGGGCCGTGCGCACCGCCACGTCGCGGCGACGCGCGTCCATGCGCACCAGGAACAGGTTCGCGACATTCGCGCCGGCAATGAGCAGCACCAGCCCCACCGCGCCAAAGAGCGTCCAGAGCGCGCGGGTCACCATGTCACCGACTACTGCATCGCGCAGGGGGACGATCTCCGTGCGGAAGCCGGTGTTCTTTACGAAGTCCTTTCCATACACATCGGGATATGCTTCGGGGAGTCGCTGCGTGAGCGGCGCCACGTCGCGTTCGGCGTCCGCCGCGGTGAAGCCAGGCTTCAGGCGACCGATGGCGCTCCAGGTGTGGTTGTTCCAGTTGGTCGTGGAATCCACGAATGCGGGGACCCAGAGATCGACCTTGAGATCCGGCAGGTCTGCGCGGGGCGGCAGCACGCCGACCACGGTGAGGGACAGCCCTTCGATGTTGATGGTGCGCCCGACGACGCCGGGGTCGCTGCCGTAGCGGCGCTGCCAGAGTCCGTGGCCCAGGACCGCGACGGCGGGACGGCGCGCGCTGTTCTCTTCCTTCAGGATCACGCGGCCGTGTTGCGGCACGAAGCCGAGGACGTCGAAGAGGCTGGCGCTGGTGCTGACGGATCGCACGCGCTCGGGGCGCAGGTCGCCAGCGCCGAGGAGGGTGACCTCGGACGTGTTGTAGACGGCGAGGTTCTCGAAGGTGCGCCCTTCGCGAAGGATGTAGAACATCTGGTGGCGGGCCAGCCCCCAGCGTGTCTGCCCCTTCATGAGGGGCACCGGCGATGATAGCGAGACGAGCCGATCGGCGTTGGCGTATGGAAGTGGACGCAGGACGACCGCATCAAGGAGCGTGAAGATCGCGGTCGCCGCGCCGATGCCGAGTGCGAGGGTGACGACGGTGATGAAGGAGAATCCGGGGGAGCGCAGCAGGGTGCGGACGGCGCGGCGGGACTCGCGCGCCAGGGATTCACGGGCGTGCATGCGTTCGCGTTGGTCGTGGGTGGCCTGGTCGATCTCGCGGGCTTCGCGGCGGTACTGGCCGAAGTCGCCGAACCTGCGGCGCGCCTCGGCCTCGGCCGCCGAACGATTGAGTCCTTCGGACGCCATGAGCTCCTCGATGCGCCCTTCCAGGTGGAAGCGCAGCTCCTCGTCCACTTCGGCGTTCATCCGGCGCGGTGATGACGGGAGCCGGAAGACGCGGCGGATGCGCGCCCACATCCGGTCGTCGTCGCGGTTCGGGTGGCTCATCGGGCCGGTTCCGCGCGCAGGATGAGGCTCACGGCGTCGGTGTAGCGTTCCCAGCGCGAGAGCTGGGCGGTGAGCTGCCTGCGTCCTGTGTGAGTGAGTCGATAGAACCGCGCACGGCGGGACGCATCGGTGAGTCCCCAGTCGCTCTCGAGCCAGCCTTTCTGCTCCATGCGGTGGAGCGCGGGGTAGAGCGCGCCTTCCTCGATCTGGAGTGAGTTGCGGCTTCCCTGCTCGATCCATCGCAGGACGGCGAGTCCGTGCATGGGTCCCCAGCTCAATGCCTTGAGGATGAAGAGGTCGAGGGTGCCGCGGAACAGGTCGAGGTCGGGAGTAGCAGCCATGGTAGCCTAAGGACGTTAGGTGTTGTCCTAACATTCTTAGGTTCGGGACCATCCGGCGTCAAGGGCGGCCTCGGCTCTCGGCGAACTGCTAATTCAACGCAGAGACGCAGAGGGTAACACAGGCTCACGCCCTCCGGCTCCACAGTTCAAATAATGCAAAAGAATGCAGGAATGGGTGAATGCAGGAATGGGTGAATGCAGGAACTCTGTCATGATGAGGTAAATGGAACACTGAACTGATTCCAGCATTCCGGCATCCTCGTATTCCTCATTCCCATCCGACTGAGGGGCCAGCCTGCTGTTCCGACGTCGCGCGGAACTCCGAACTGGCAATGCAACGCAGAGGCGCGAGGTTCGAGACGTTCACGCCCCCGTACCTCAGGCCCCAGAGTTCAACGCATTCTTTGTTCATTTCGACCGTGGAGCGATTCGGCCGAGGCCGAGGCTGTAGGCCGAGAGCCGAGAGCTGAAGCCGAGAGCCGTTGACCCACTGACCATGCGCGTGCTAGCCTACGAACGCGCGCAGGGGCGCATTCAGTCCGCGAAAAGGGCCGTGCCCACCCACCGTCGGTACACAAGACGCGAATTCTCTTTTCAGCCTGATCGGGCGGACTCCAGGCGCAACGCGAAAGGAGATTCCCTATGTATCCCAATCCGCAGGACGCGCTTCCGCTTCCCTTCCGGCCGGACATCGCGCAATATCGGAAGCGCGCGAAGGAACTGGCCGCGGCATGCAAGTCCGGCTCGCAGGACGACTTCCGCGAGTGGGCCGCCCGCTGGCTCGCCGACCTCGCGCGACATGCGCCGGCCCATGAGGTTCCCTCGCAGCGCGACGGGGCGCGCCGCATCGAGCAGATCACGGCATACGCGCACAGCCGGCTGACCAGCGCAGGGTGCGCGCTGTCGGAGGCGCAGTTCGTCATCGCCCGCGCGCATGGCTTCGAGAGCTGGCCGAAGTTCGTGCGTCACCTGGAGCAGCTCGGCGGAGAGAGCTCGGAGACTTCAACCTTCGAGCGCGCAGCCAATGCAATCGTGAATGGAGACCGCGTCCTGCTCGAGCGTCTGCTGCGTGAAGATGCGGGGCTGGTGAGAGCGCGGTCCACGCGCGAGCATCGTGCGACGCTGCTGCACTACGTGGCCGCCAACGGCGTCGAGAACTTTCGGCAGGTCACGCCACCCAACATCGTCGACATCGCGCGCCTGCTGCTCGACGCCGGGGCAGAGGTGGACGCGGAGGCCGACGTCTACGGCGGTGGTGCGACGACGCTGGGACTCGTCGTCACGAGCGCGCATCCCCGGCAGATGAAAGTCCAGGACGCCCTCGCGGACCTCCTGCTCGATCGCGGTGCGCGAATGGGCGCCCCTGTGCGCGACTGCCTGATGAACGGTTGTCCGGAGGCGGCGGTGCATCTCGTAATGCGCGGCGCTCCGGTGCGGACCCTGGAAGAAGCCGCGGGGGTCGGCCGGCTGGACCTGCTGCAACACATATGGGATCGTGGCGGCAGCGATCGCGCCGGGGATGGTGAGAAGGCGCTGCGGATGGCCGCGTGGTATGGAAAGCCGGAGGTCATCGTCCAGCTGTTGCAGCTCGGCGTCAACGTGGAAGCACGCGACGCGAAGGATGGCGATACGGCACTGCACATCGCGGCGTTCAATGGCCAGGCCGAGAGCGCGGCGATCCTGCTGCGGCATGGTGCAGACGTTGAGGCGATCGACAAGGTGTACGGCACGCCGCCAATCGTGTGGGCGTTGCACGCGTGGCTGGTGGAGAACAGGAGCAATGCTGCGGACTATCGCGCGGTGGTGCGGCTGCTCGCGGAACATGGTGCGAGAGTGAAGCCGGAGTGGGTCGACGACCGGCGCCTGCGCGATGATCCGGAGTTATGGCGATTGTTGCAGTTCGCATGACGGACGCGGCATTTTCGTGGAGCCTTGCCTTACAATTTCGACGCGGAGACGCAGAGGTGCCGCACTCTTCACTCCCCAGAACTTCCGGGTCCACAGTTCAATAGTGCAAACGAATGCAGGAATGCCTGAATGCAGGAATACTGCGGTCACGATAGCGTGAACGTGTTAACGCACAGATTCCTGCATTCCAGCCTTCTCGTATTCTGTTTTGGTTCGACTGGGGAGGCATACGGGCGTCGGCAATGCTTGACGAGCGCCTGGCCAGTTCGCACTCTTTGGCCTTACTAACGCGCATACGGAGCGCTGCACGTGCGAATCTCCGCAGAGCAAGTCCGGCAGGCGTATCAGCTTCTGTTGCGTCATCGGCGCTTTTCCGCGCTCGCCATCGCGTGCATCGGATTGGCCGTTGCGCTGAATACGACGATGTACAGCGTGCTCGACGCAATGATAAATCCGACGGTCGCGATGGAGAAGCCGGAGCAGCTGTTTCGCGTGACGTACTACGGGGATTACCGCGGCCTCATTCCCACGAATGAGAAGAATGCGGCACTTTCCGCGGCAACCTTCCATACCGGCGCGGCGGGCAGGGAGCCAAGCGTTCGTGAGAGCATCGCGGAACGCGGCAATCGTATACGCGACGCGAATGTGGTCAACGTCACTCCCAACTATTTCGATCTGCTTGGCGTTCGGCCCAGCGCTGGCCGGTTGATTGGCGAGGGCGACATGCGCTCAGCTATAAGGCCGGTTGTGATCGCCGAGCGCCTCTGGAAACGGCTCTTCCCTGACCTGCCGGAATTCGAGCAATCCGAGATTTCCATTGCAGGGCAGCCGCGTATGGTTATCGGCCTTTTGCCGTACAGAGCCGACTTCCCTGGCTCGGCAACGGACGTCTGGCAGCTGCCGCTTCCCCACGAACTGCCATCCATCAGGCTGTCCATCGTTCGGTTGCGCGACGATGTCACGGTCGCGCAGGCAGAAGCACAGCTTCGCACGCTGACGCTACGGTACCAGCAACGCACGGGTTATGAGGAGCAGGCCGGATTCCGTATCCTGAGCGCGACAAAGCCACCGTTTCGACCGCTGCGGTTTCACTGGGCAATGATCGGCTCCGTCGTCACGGTCCTGCTCATCGCCTGCGCGAACCTGGCGAACCTCCAGCTGGCGCGCGGTGTTTCGCGAGCGCGCGAGCTGGCAACGCGTTCCGCAGTCGGTGCCAGCCGCCGCGATATCATCGTTCAGCTGTCCCTGGAATGTGCGCTGCTGGCGCTTGCCGGCCTCGCGCTCGCCGCGATAGTCACAGTCTGGGGGTTCCAACTCGTTGATGCTTCGGTTCCACGTGAGCTCGCGGGTTATGTGACGACGCCTGTCGTCAGTTGGCGCGTGCTGGCTTTCGCCGTCGGGGCAACGCTCTTCTGTCTGGCGCTGGTGGGCGTTGCTCCGGCCATCCGGCTATCCCGCGTTGATCTGGATCAGGTGCTCAAGTCCGGTGCAGGAACCGGGAAATCGCCTTCGACGCGTCGCCAGTACGGCATTCTCGTCGTGGTGGAGGTTGCCCTGGCGGTTTCCCTGCTCTCATCCGCGGCCCTACTGGGGCGCGCGGCATGGCAGGTCAACGCGTTCAGGCTCGCACACGATTCGGAAGGGCTGATCACGTCCTTCCTGTACATCTTGCGGGAACGGCCCGACGACAATCGCACTCAACGCCAATGGTCGGACCTCGTCGTGCAGCGTGCGCTCATGGATACCAATATTGTGAGCGCGGCGACTGTCATGACACGCGGGTCCGGAACGATCCTGCTGGACGATCCGGCAGGAGCGCCGCTTGCCTTCGCGGCACGTCACTTCAACTACGAGGTCGTCTCACCCGATTTTCTGCGCACGATGCGCTACCCTATCGTGCGTGGCCGGGATTTCAGCCCTGAGGAATTCGCCGAACCCGCGGCGATTGTCGATGAGGGCCTGGCTCGGCATTTCTGGCCGGGCGCCGACCCGATCGGCCGTCTCATCAAGCTTGGCCGCGCCGAATCCGCAAAGCCGTGGGTGCGGGTCGTCGGAGTTGCCCGTGTCGCCGAAGAGTGGTTCAACAGCACACCCGACGAGCGGACATTCCGATTCGGAGCACGATCCCCGCTCGATAGTGGCCGTTCGGTGAGCAATTGGGACGGGAGACTATTCCTGCTGCACGCCGCGGACACGAATAGGCTTCCTGCCATCTCACCCAGCCAGGACCGACGGCTTCGACCCGCTGAAGGGGTCGCATTCGCGTTGGTCGCACGTGGAAAAGGAGACGCGCGTCGGCATCTCGCTGGCCTGAATGCTGGGTTGGGCCAGATGGGAAGCCACGTTCGCTTCGTGTTTCCAATGACATGGGAGGAGCGGAGTGGCGTGGCGCGAGTTCGTGCGCGCCAGAACTTCATGGCCACGTTGTTCATTTCGTTCGCGCTGATTGCGCTGATCCTCGCGGCATTGGGAGTGTACGCCATCATTGCTCACACGGTAGCCCAGCGTGCGCGGGAGTTTGGTGTACGCCTTGCACTCGGGGCGGGTATTGCGAACATCCGCGCCATGGTGCTTCGCGAAGGCAATATCCTCGGCCTGACTGGTGTCGCTATTGGCCTCGGCATCACGTACTACAGCGCGAGCCTGTTGCGCACGTTCCTTTTCTCGGATTACGACCGCTATGACTCCAGAGTCTTTGCTGTCGTCGCGCTCCTGATCATGGTCGTCGCGTGGGCGTCGACGTACATCCCGGCCCTCCGCGCAGCGCGCATCAATCCAGTGGAAGCGCTCAGAAATGATTGAAGCCACGCCTCAATCACCATCTTTGCCAACGAGGGTTATTCCTGCCTTCCAGCAGCATTCTCTCTTCCTGGTTCCGTGGGACTGAGGAGCCAGACCACTGTTGCCGAGTCGCGCGGAACTCCGAACTGCTGATGCAACGCAGAGGACGCAGAGGCGCAGAGGTTCGAGACGTTCACGCCCTTGTAGCTCAGGCCCCACAGTTCAATACTGGAAACGAATGCAGGAATGGGTGAATGCAGGAATACTGCAGGGCGGCGATGATGTGAATGGAACACTGAACTGATTCCAGCATTCCGGCATTCTCGCATTCTTTGTTCATTTCGACCGTGGAGCGATTCGGCCGAAGCCGAGGCTGTAGGCCGAGGGCGGAGAGCCGAGAGCCGACTACGCCAGCTGGGTCGATGTCGCTGCCGTGCCCTGGGCAAACGCACCGCGGAGTGCGCGCGCGAGGGCGGCGGGAGTGATCGGCTTCTCCAGGAAATGCGCACCGGCGGGGACGTAACCCCGGCTTGTCGCCACCGTACTTGTATAGCCTGACATGTAGAGCACCCGGATGTCCGGATGCATCACGCGCACCCGCTCGGCCAGCTCCTGCCCGGTCATCTCCGGCATCATGATGTCCGAGAGCAGCAGGTCGATGGTTGCGTTTGCGGACGCGCACATCGCGAGCGCCTGCTCCGGCGCTTCCGCGACGAGCACGGTGTAGTGCGGGCGGAGGAGCTCCGTCACCAGCAAGCGCATCACCGGATCGTCGTCGACCAGGAGAATTGTTTTCGTCCCGTTGCTCCCGACATCGAACGGAATCTCGTGCTCCGCGGGAACGTCCACGCAGGGGAGATAGATCTTGAACGCGGAGCCGAACCCGGGTTCGCTGTAGACCCAGATGGATCCGCTGGCCTGCTGCACGATGCCGAATACTGTCGATAGTCCAAGGCCCGTGCCCTTGCTCACCGGCTTCGTGGTGAAGAACGGCTCGAAGATCCGCTGCTGAGTATCGCGGTCCATGCCGATGCCGGTGTCGCTCACGGCAAGCAGCACGTGGGAACCGGGAGTGGTGCCGAAGTGGGCGTCGGCGTACCGCTTGTCGAGGGAGACGCGGGAGGTCTCGATGGTCAGCGTGCCGCCGTCGGGCATGGCATCGCGCGCATTGGCGACGAGGTTCATGACCACCTGCTCGAACTGCCCCGGGTCCAGGCTCACGCGGGGAAGCGACGGCTCCAGCTGGGTGACGACCTGGATGCTGGGTCCCACGAGGCTGCCGACCATCTTGTGAATGCCGGTGATCGCCTCGTTGACATCCATGATCCGCGGCTCGACGGCGCGCTGGCGACTGAAGTCGAGGAGCTGCCGGGTGAGCGCGGCCGCGCGGTAGCCAGCCTTCTGTGACTCGATGATGTTCTCGCGTACCGGATGGTCGTCGGGGAGGTCGCCCAGCGTGAGGTCGCCGTACGTCAGGATGATGGCGAGCATGTTGTTGAAGTCGTGCGCGACGCCACCGGCCAGGCGTCCCACGGCTTCCATCTTCTGGGCGTGATGCAGCTGATCCTGGAGCCGGCGCATGGCGTCGTCACGGCGACGGCGCTCCGTTGTATCCATGGACAGGATGCACACCCCTTCGGGGACCGGGATGAAACGGAGGTCGAACCAGCCGGTAGACCCGTTGGGATAGGTAAACTCGTTCTCGAGGCGTTCATGGACGCGTCGGTCCATGGCGCGCTCGAGCACCGCGAACATCGGGGTGCGATCGATGCCGGGAAAGCATTCACGCATGCGACGGCCGACGAGCTCCGCCCGGCTCCTCTGCGCGTGGATGCAGACGGCGTCGTTGACGTAGACGTACCGGTAGTCGAAATCGATTACCTGGCAACCTTCGCGGAGATTATCCAGGACGTCGAGCGCGACCTGACCGAGGGTAGCTGCCATGTTCCGGCGCTGAGTGGTAGAGGCTGGTGGGGACGCTTTGAGTATCGGCTCGTTCCGCCAGATGTTTCGGTTTCGGCTCTCGGCTCTCGGCCTCGGCTCTCGGCCTCGGCTCTCGGCTCTCGGCCTCCGCTCTGGGCGCTCTCCGCTGGGAAAGGAATTGCGAATTCAACGCAGAGGCTAGCGGGCTCACACGCGCACTCAGGCCCCACAGTTCAATACTGCAACGTATTCCTTTTTCTTGGTTCGACTGTGGAGCCCTTCGGCCCTCGGCTCTCGGCCAGGAAAGGAACTGCGAATTCCACTCAGAGGGCGCAGAGGGTAGCGGCTCACACGCGCACTCAGGCCCCACAGTTCAATTAGTGAACGAATGCGGGAATGCGGGAATTCACGAATACAGCAGCAGTCTCAACCAACCACTGAAGTATTCCAGCATTCCAGCATTCTCGTATTCCTTTTCTTGCTTCGACTGTGGAGCCCTTCGGCTCTCGGCTCTCGGCTCTCGGCCAGGAAAGGAACTGCGAATTCAACGCAGATGGCGCAGAGGACGCAGAGGGCACCGAGTCAGGCCCACAGTTCAATTGGTGAAGGAAACAAGCCTCACGGCACCACCGGCGATGCAAGTTCGCGAATGGCCTGCTGCATCTTGCCGATCCGTGGCGCGTCGCACGAACCTCGCTTGTCTTCCTCGAGCTGGCTGACCACGGCCGTCAGGGTGCTCTGGCGCTGGGCTGGAGTGCCGCGCTCCGCGGATGAAAGTGCAGCACGCGTTGCCGCAATCCGGTTCGAGGGGAGACACCGGTTGCGCTCGAGCTGGTCGAGATACGCGCGTGCCAGCGGGAAGCTCGGCGGCCAGGTGAGCTTCGGTTGTCCCTGCGCGTTGAAGTACGACATCCGCACCGTCTTCGCGGCGTCGATCTCGTTCTGCGTCAGGTGCTCGCTCGGGATCAGCTCCATCGCGTCCAGCCCGCGCATGATCTCGGAGCTGATGATGCCGCCGTTGTACCAGTAGGCCGACCAGGAGCCGCCCATGGTGAAGCGGGTGGAGTCGATGGGGCCGCGATCCTGGAATGCGATCTCCTTCGGGTTCCGGGGATCGCTGAAGTCGAAGATGGACGTGCCGCCCTGATACCACCCCTGGACCATGATGTCGCGGCCGGGGACGGGCACGAGCGAGCCGTTGTGCGCGACGCAGTTCTCCACGGCCGTCTGCGGCGCGGGGAGCTTGTAGTAGCTCCGGAACTCCATCTTGCCATTCACGATCTCGAAGATCGCGTTTGCGCCCCACTCCTTCGGGTCCGTCGCGCGGCACTTCGGCGCGCCGCCGCCGCCCCACTCGTCCGAGAAGAGGATGGTCGTGCCGTCGTTGTTGAAGGTCGCCGAGTGCCAGTAGGCGAAGTTGGAGTCCGCGACGGCATCCAGGCGCCGCGGGTTCACCGGGTCGCGAATGTCCAGCAGGATGCCGTGTCCTTCACAGGCGCCGCCGGCCAGGCCGAGCGACGGGTATACGGTGATGTCGTGGCACTGCCGGAAGCGGGAGATCGGGTCCACCCCGGGAGTGGGCTCTTGTGCGCCGCCGCCGAAGAGTCGGTTGACGATCGCCTGCATTCCTGCGCGCAGGGCGGCGCTGTCGGCCGCGGTCGGGTTGCCACTGCCACCGCGCGCCTTGACGATGCTGTCCAGCTGCTGGGCGACGAAGCCGTTGGGAACCACGACCTCGCTGTTGCTGTTCGGGATCCTGGCGACGTAGCCGCCGGCGGCGCGCGCGGAGTCCGCGACGCGCTTGGCCGCGATGCTGTCCGCGGGAGTCTCACCATGCTCTGGCGCCGCGCGCAGTCCGGAGAAGATGTTGGCGCGATTCACCACCGCCGACGCGGTCGGGTTGCCCACCGGCACCCTGATGATCTCGATGCGGAGCAGCGCGGACGCTGAATTGGAATCGGGGTGGGCGGAGACGCAGCCGGCGAGCTCGTTGGGGGAGCGCAGCCCGGCGGATCCGGATACATAGATGTAGACGTTCTCGCGGTCGCGCGGGTCCTCGACCACGGTGTGGGTGTGCGAGCCGCGGCAGGTCTGGACGTTGTGGACGAGGCGCGGGTTGCGGATGTCGCTGATGTCGAAGATGCGGACGCCGCGCATGCGCCGCGCGTCCACGCTGTCGAGCGGCATCTGCTTGCAGTCCACCGTGCTATTGTTCGACTCGACCGATACGAACAGCAGGTTGCGATAGACGGAGACGTCGTTCTGCGACGCTGGGCAGGTGACGTTGGCCACGAGCTTCGGCTGGGTGCGGTCGCTGATGTCCCAGATGACGGGGCCGTTGAAGTTGCCCTGGATGGCGTAGTTGCCGGTGAAGGCGAGGTCCGAGTTCATGGAATTCGCCGCGCCCGGTGGTGAGGGCGCGTTGGACTGCATCTTCACGGCGCCGAGTGCTTCGCCGGCGTCGCGTTGTCCGGCCTTGAGCCCGACGCGCGGGTCAGCGGTTGGGGACGGCGTCGATGCTGGAGTTGCGGGTGCACACGCGACTGCAAATGACAGCAGGGTGGCGGCGGTCAGGCGTGCGCCAATCGCGTGCGCCGAGGCGAGGAATGAAGGATGCGACATATGTCCGATGGAATTCCTTGAGGGTGAAAACATCAGTTGCCGGCGCAGCCTGAGCCCGGACTACAGGGGCGCTGCATTCAATATATGAAGGGCCTATTCGATGAGCCGCCGAACCTGCCGGGTGCGTCCGTGTTGGTCATTGAACTGCCGATGCAACAACTTTAAATCGGAAAAGAACATGGGACCGGAAGACAACTTTCGTCATGACGAGTCCCTCTGACTACATCCGAAAACTACGTCGTCCACAGACGCGTCTGGCGTAACTCTTGCACGCGCTTGCTTTTGCAAGGGTTCCTACCCCGCCAGACATGCAAGACCCACCTCACACGAGCGACAAACGAATGAGTGGCCCCCCGCGATGATTGGCGGGCTCGGATGAACCACGCGACTCGTGCAGACATCGCGAGTCGGCTGCGCAGTCTTCTCGCCGGTGAAGACCTCGCCGCAGCCGCCCGTCGTCTCGGCGTGGACGAGGTGTCGCTGCGAATGTCGGTCGATGATGTCTCGCCCCATCCCACCATCGACGTGCTCGTCGCGGTGGTCAGGCACTGCGCCGTGGATCCGTCGTACCTCCTGACCGGGGTTTACGACGCTACCGCGCACCGCAGAGCGATGGACGCCAATCCGGGCGCGATCGACGAGGCGGTTCGCGAGTACGTCCAGCGCGACCTGGAGACGCACGTGGTTTCTCGGCCGACTCCCGAGCCCTCGACGCTCAGGGCAATCCCCTAGGACAACCACAGGTGACCCTGGTGAGAACCAGCGCCGCGACGACGCGGCGGATGCGTGGGTGGCTCGGGCAATGACGCCGCATGAGCTGCGCAGGATCGCGACGCCGGCCTTCATAGAGGCTCGCGCGGCATTGCAGATGATTGGCGTGGAACCCGGCGTTCTCGATGACCACGCCGTGTGCGACACGATCGCGCGACGGCTGTGCACCTTCCTCGAAGAGTTGAAGAGGGACGAGAAGCGGTGCACCCGGGGGCATGCAGAAAGCTTCATCATTGCCCTTGCGGCGGAAGCCGGCGTGCCGACAACTGTTTCTCCGCTTGGACAAGGCATCGCGCTCGACGATCGGCGCCTGGCGGACTTGCTGGAAGGCTGCCTGGCGCAATTCTTCGACGATCCCCGTCGTTAGAGGTTCCCGGTTGCCGTTCGTGTAGATCGATATTTGCCGGTGGATGGTCGGCGCGCCGCAAAAGCGCTATCGTGTCGCATGCCCCTCGGCCCGCTGTGATGCGCCTGGACAGCATGCCCCATTCCCTCCGCACGCTCGCGCGCCACAAGCAGTTCACCGCGATGGCCATCGTGTGCCTCGGCCTCGCGATCGGGCTGAACACCACGATGTACAGCGTCCTCGACGCGGTCATCAGCCCGCGGATAGACCTGCCGCATCCCGAGCGGTTGTACCACCTCCGGTATTACGGCGACTATCGCGGACTCATCCCCGGCAGCGAGCGCAGTACGGCGATTCGTGATGGCGTCACCTTTCATGAAGGGGTGACGGGCAGCATGCCCAATGGCGGCATGGCCGAGCGAGGAGGGCAACTGCGCGCCGTCACGATCGAAGTCGTGCTGCCCAACTACTTCGCCGTGCTGGGCACGACGGCCACGGCTGGGCGCCTGTTCAATGAGACCGATCAGGGGGCTGAGGTTCGTCCGATCGTGATCACCGAACGGCTGCGGGCGCAGCTGTTTGCCGGGCGCGACGCATTCGCACCGTCGATCATCCACGTCGACGGCGAGCCGCGCCAGGTCGTGGGCGTGGTGAGCCAGTCCTCCGCATTGCCCGGGTCGCGCACGGACCTGTGGCTCCTCGCAACGCCGGACGATCAGCGGATCCAGCATTTCGGCATCGTTCGGATGAAGCCGACGGCGACATTCGCGCAGGCACAAGCGGAGCTGCTCACCGTGGCGCAGCGGTTCCGCCAGCGCACGGGAGAAGGCGCCGAGGCGGGCTTCCGCCTGTCGAGCGCCATCCAGCCGCCCTATCGCGACTGGGGGTTCCAGCTCGCCCTCATCGGCTCTGTCGCCGCCGTGCTGCTCATTGCTTGCGCGAACCTGGCGAACCTGCAGCTGGCTCGCGGCGTCTCGCGCGCGCGCGAGCTGGCCACGCGATCGGCGGTGGGTGCCTCGCGTTCGGATATTGTAAGACAACTGGTGCTGGAGAGCAGCTGGCTCGCCGGCGGCGGTTTGGTCCTCGGCGCAATCCTGACGTACTGGGGAATCCAGCTCATCGAGGCGTCGGTTCCGAAGGCGATCGCGGAGTACATGTCGTATCCGCAGGTCAGCTGGCGGGTGGTCGCATTCGCGATCGGCGCGACGCTCCTGTCGCTGCTCCTGGTGGGACTGCTCCCGGCGATCCGGTTGTCGCGCGTGGACATCAGTGAGCTGCTCAAGAGCGGCGCCGGCACCGGTCGGACGAAGAGCGCACGCCGCCAGTACGGGACGCTCGTGGTCGTGGAGGTGGCCCTGGCGCTCGCGCTCCTGTGCGGCGCGGGGCTGCTTGTGCAAGCGACGCTACAGGTGCATGCCGCCGATCTCAGCGACGACTATCGTGGCGTGGTGTATGGCGGAGCGCGGGTATCGCGTGCGCACGCGGCGGATACGCGAACGCGGTATCAGTGGTCGGAGGCGCTCATCCGGCAGGCGCTCGCGACGGATTCGATCACCGCGGCGGCGACACGGACGCGCGGGTGTCCGTCCCGGAAAGCCATCGCGGCGTATTCCGCGGATGGACGTCCGAGGAGCTACTTCGCGCCAATGTACTGCTACAGCATCGTGTCCGCGGACTATTTCCGCGTTACCCGGATGAAGATCATCGAAGGGCGCGACTTCGCGCCTGGGGAATTCGGCGAGGTGCAGGTGATCGTGGATCGCAGGGCCGCGAACCTGCTGTGGCCCGGAGAGAGCCCGATCGGGAAGCAGATCAAGCTGGACTCGGCGCAGGTGTCCGGGCCGTGGTACCGGGTGATCGGCGTGATGCAGCCACCGCCGCCGCGGTTCCGGACGACGCAGGACCTGCCACCACTCGATTTCAGGCTGAACAGCCGCGAACTGATGAAGGCGGAGGGGGCAGGTCCGCTGTTTTCGGGGGAGATCTACGCGCTGAACGTCATGGACACGGCGACGATCCCCGTGGCCGACCGGCGGGGACCCATTTTCCGGGGGGGCGATTACATCCCCCTCATCGCGAACGGGCGCGGCGACCCTCGGAGGCTCCCCGGGTCATTGCGGGCGAAGCTCGGCGAGATGGGACCGAACGTGCTGCCCTTGTACCCGCAGACCTGGGAGCAGGCCATGGGGATCGACGTCCTCAAGGCGAAGCATGGCTTCATGGCGTCGCTCTTCTCGGTGTTCGCGCTCTTCGCGCTGGTGCTCGCGGCGCTCGGCGTGTACGCAATCATCGCGCACATGGTCGCGCAGCGCCGGCGGGAGTTCGGCGTGCGGATCGCGATCGGCGCGGCGGAACGCGATATCCGCGAGATGGTGCTGCGCGAAGGGAATGTCCTGACGCTGACGGGGATCGCGATCGGCCTGCTCATCACGTGGAAGACGGCCGGGCTGCTTCGCGCGTTTGTGTTCAGCGACTGGGACCGGTACGACTCACGGGTGTTCGGCGTGGTTGTGGTGGTGCTGTTCGCGGCAGCCTGGCTGGCCAGCTACCTGCCTGCGCGCCGGGCGATGCGGATCAATCCCGTCGAGGCGCTCCGGAACGACTGACGATCAGGCTGTGGCGCGCGGTAGGCAGAGGGTGAAGGTGGCGCCCTTGCCGATCTCGCTCGAAACGCTCAGTGCGCCACCCATACCAACCGCGAGGTCGCGGCTGATCGCCAGGCCGAGTCCAACGCCCTGCTGCACGCCGGTCTGCGCACCCGCCTGCACGAACGGTTCAAAGATCGTGGCCAGTTTGGCGGACGGAATGCCGATGCCGGTGTCGCTGACCTGAACGCACACGACATTCGCCGGGTCCGGAGCCTGGGCGATACTGATCGTGATGCTGCCGTCTTCCGGCGTGAACTTTATGGCGTTCGTGAGCAGGTTCAGCACGATCTGCTGGACCCGTTCACGATCCGCGCGCACGGCGATCCCCGTGCCCGGGTCCTGCACCTCACAGTGGAGGCGCTTCGCGGATACCTGGGGCACGATCGTCTCGCACGCGTCCCGGAGCAGTGGATAGAGCACGATCGTCTCCAGGTTGTACTCGATGCGCCCCGCCTCGATCCGGGACAGGTTGAGCACGTCGTTGATGAGTGCCAGGAGCAGCTTCCCGCTGCGCTCCACCCGGGACAGCGCGGTCTGCTGCTGTTCGTTGAGCGCGCCGTACACCCCGAGCTGGAGCAGGTCCACGTGCCCCGCGATCGAATTGAGCGGGGTCCGCAGCTCGTGGCTCATCGCCGCCAGGAACTCGCTCTTGGCCCGGTTCGCCTTGTCTGCGTCGGCGCGCGCCGCGCGCTCGGACTCCAGGAGTCGCTCGCGCTCCATCGCAGCGGTCTTGAGTTGCGTCACGTCACGGGTGAAGCAGCGCGTATGCACGAAATCGCCATCCCGCCAGAGCACATTGGAGTTGATGAGGACGTGCCTGATGCTGCCGTCCTTGCACCGCAGGCGCGCCTCGAACTCGTGCAGATCGGTCTTGCCTTTCAGCCGCGCCAGGATGTCGCGGATGACATCCCGGTCGGCGTGAAACTCCGCGATGTCGTGACCGATGTATTCGTCGGCGGTGTAGCCCAGCAGCTGCAGCTCCGCGCGATTCGCCCAGAGGATGCGACCATCGGGGCCGACCCAGTGCATTCCTTCTGTCGCGTTCTCGAGGAAGTCCTTGAGCTCGGCCTCGCTGGCGCGAATGGTTTCTTCGGTCTCCTGCACCGATCGCAGGGCGTCCCGGAGCCGCATCTCGAGCTCCTTGCGCTGAGCGATCTCCGTTTCGAGCGCCAGCTCACGCTGCTGCAGGCGGCTGTAGTCGAGCGCGCGCAGATCGGAATCTGCCTCCACGTACCGTTCCGTCGGAATGACGTGCGTGTGGCTGTGGCAGATGGCCTGGAACGCCTCGGCGTCCGACGTCTTGTAGAAATTTCCCATCGCATAGGCGCACAGCAGTGAAAACGGATAGTGCTCGGCGAGCTCGTTCCAGAGTCCTTCGAGACGAATTGCGGCATCCGTGTTCCCGGCGCGCCACAGGATGTCGACCATCTCACCGTAGGCACGAACGCCCACCAGTCCGTCGTGCTGACGACAACGTTCGATGACCGCACCGATCGTGGCGCGAAACCGTTCACGATCTGGCCGGTCTCCGCTCATGAACATGTTGAGCGTGTCCTGCGCGTCGAGCATGACGAGATCGCCAGCGCGGCGCAGGCCTTCGACGTCGACCCCTCGTGAGCGCATGCGCAGCGCGAATGCGTCGCGGTTGGCGGGGCGCGCGATGATGATGAGCTTCTGCCCCTTGTTCACTCCCTCGACCAGGTAGTCCGAGACTGCGGCCGCGAGAAAGCTCTCGTTTTCGTAGAACTGGACGGTATGCCCGGTTTCGATCGTGCTTGCGCTGCCGGCAGGACTGATTGCTGCGCCGTCGGGTATGAGACGGACTTCGGGGGATGACATGAAGGCTCCCAGCCTGAGGCGCTGCATGGACTAGCTCAGGTACCTGCCCGACCTCCTGCAAGAGCCGACCCACGCCGGGCGACCTTACGTGTCCCGCGCCGCTGGCAGAAGGCGGATGCGCTGGCTTAAGCTCATGCAGCATACCGATTTGCAGGTTTAGACGTATGCCTGCTATCTTGAGACGCATGACATACGCGATCGCGCGTTCCTGCAACACATGGCGGTGGCCCTCTCCCTGAGCGGCCCGCTCACGCGCGTCCACTGACTGCGCACACTCCCTGGGTCGCTCGGCATCGAGCGGCCCTTTTTCGTTCCTGCCCGGTGTCGAGCGGACCTCATACATCCTACGAGGATCCGACACCATGTCCGTCAATCTTTCTGCACCTGTTAGCGACAACGCGCGAGCGAATCGGCCGGCGGCGAACGACGTCGTGCTCACCGGAGATCGTCCGACGGGGCCGCTGCACCTCGGCCACTACGCCGGATCGCTGCGGTCGCGTCTCGACCTGCAGGGGCGTTGCGACCAGACGCTGCTCATCGCCGACCTCCAGGCGCTCACCGATTCCAGTGGACGCGCGGGGCATGTCGCCGCTCATGTTGTCGAAGTTGCGCTGGATTACCTCGCCGTTGGAATCGATCCCGCGCTGACAACCATCGCGGTACAGTCGCGCCTCCCTGCCCTGTCGGAGCTGACGGTGCTGTACCTCAACCTCGTCACCGTGGCCCGCCTCGAGCGGAATCCGACGGTGAAGGCCGAGGTGGAGCTACGCGGGTTCGAGCGCGACATCCCCGCGGGATTCCTGTGCTATCCGGTGAGCCAGGCGGCGGACATCACCGGCTTCCGCGCGACGCTGGTTCCTGTCGGCGACGACCAGCTGCCGATGATCGAGCAGACCAACGAGATCGTGCGGCGAGTCAATCGCCTGGCGGACGCGCCGGTGTTGCCGGAGTGTCGCGCGCTGCTGTCGAACACGCCGCGCCTGCCGGGAATCGATGGCCGGAAGGCGAGCAAGTCCCTGGGGAATGCCATCTCTCTGAGCGCCTCGGCGGAGGACATCCGGAGGCTGGTAAGAGCGATGTACACCGATCCCGCGCATGTGCGCGCGTCCGACCCCGGAAAGGTGGAGGGGAACGTGGTGTTCGCGTACCTCGACGCCTTCGATCCCGAGCCGGCGGCGGTGGCGGACCTGAAGGAACGCTATCGCGCTGGCGGGCTGGGGGATGTTGCGCTGAAGCAAAGGCTGGAAGGGGTACTCGAAGCACTCGTGGCGCCCATCCGCGCGCGGCGCGCAGAGCTGGCGCGCGATGGTGCGTACGTCGTGGAAGTGCTGCGCGCGGGGAGCGAGCGGGCTGCCGCGACGACCCAGGGCGTACTTCGCGACGTTCGGCAGGCGTTTGCGCTGGTGTGAGCAACGCGTGGGCGGCGGTCGGGCTCCTCAGTCCAAGGAATAAGGAATGCGAGAATACTGGAATGCAGGAATCGGTCATCGATCGTTCACATCGTTCTTGGCCGCTGCAGTATTCCTGCATTCACGCATTCCTGCATTCGTCTGCACTATTGAACCGTGGGGACTGCTGCGGCCCATGGCACCTCAGTCCGATGAATAAAAGAATACGAGAATGCTGGAATGCAGGAATCGGTCATTGTTAGTCACACCGTTCTCGGTTCCGGCAGTATTCCCGCATTCATGCATTCCTGCATTCGCTTGCACTGTTGAACTGAGGGGCGACTGCTGATACTCTTGCTGATCTCAACAGGCCAGGACGACATGCTTGGACGCGCACCGGTGGTCGGCTGGGTATTGCTGATGCTGCCCTTCGCGGCACATGGACAGGCATCGAACCAGGATCGTTCGTTCAGGGTTGGGATCGCCGCGTCGGTGCTGTCCACACGGTTGAAGGGATCGGACCTTCCAAACAGCGACAGCCGGATCTCGTTCTCGACCGGCGTCATGGCTGAGAGGGCATTGAGCACATCGAAAGGCTTCAGGACCGGAGTACTGTTTTCGCGCCGCGGCGGGCGGAACACGAACTCGGGATTCGACTATGACTTCGAGATCGACTACATCGAAGTTCCGGCCGCATTCACCTTCCAGCCGGCGGACCCAAAGAGGTTTGCACCCTATGCACTCGCTGGAGCGCAATTGGGCATTCGCGTCGGCTGTTCGCTCGGTATCACGGGGCCGGGCACATCGGACACACAGGACTGTGACCGGATGATTCCACCCCCTGAGCTCTCGTCCACCGATCTCGCCCTCCTGGCTGGAGGCGGTCTGAGGTTTTCGGTCGGACGTGCACTGGTACGGACCGAAGTCGGGTATGCCCACGGCCTGCAGCAATGGGAGAAAGACATCAAGGCATTCAACCGGGGCATCTCATTCGGCGTCGTGGCGATGCTTCCGATGCGCAACTAGCCCGCCAGGCGACGGCTTCTCATCCGGCGGTAGCCGCGGTACATCCCCGGACGCGACTCTGGACTTGAATCTGTCATGGTTCGTTCACATCGTTCCCGGTTCCGGCAGTATTCCTGCATTCGTGCATTCCCGCATTCGTCTGCACCATTGAACCGTGGGGCAGGACGTGCGGAGATTTCCTTCGGCGTCATGGTGATGCTTCCGATAGGCAGCGCGTTGCCTGAGATCGGCAGTGCGGACACGCCTGGTCATAGGGTGCGACCTCTCTGGTGCAGTACTGCAACGTTCCTGGTCAGCAGGTGCGAACGACAAGTACTTCGCCTGCACGCGACTGGTGCGCTGGTGCGCATCGGCTGGTGCAGCGCTGTCACGCGAGGAGTTCGCTGCTGTGACGCGACTGGTCGCCGCCTGCGAAGCGAGCATGTGCCCACGGTGACGTGACCGGTGCACCGCGGCCATGCGACAGGTCCACGGCTCCTTCTCGATTGCATCACCGGTGCAAAGCGGCTGGTCCGGTGCTGTAACGCGGGAGGTGCTCGCTCGCACGCGACTGGTGCAGAGGTGTCACGCGGCTGGTGCAGTGCTCCCACCTGACAGGTCAGCAGCTGTCACGCGCCTGGTCATGCACTGTCACGCGATCGGTCATGTACTGTCAGGCGATTGGTCATCCACTGTGACGTGACCAGTCAGGGACTGTAACGCGAGTGATCCATTTCCCGCGACACACGCGTGTGAGACCCGAAGATTCTCCACTTCCCTTCCCTGCCGTTCCTCGGCGGCCGTCACCCGATCTCGCTACGACGTTCCCGCTTCTGGTCGCGTGGTGGTTCCGTTGTTCGTCTCCCGTGGAATCCAGAGGGTGAAAGACGAACCGCTCGCCCCGCGATCACCGGTTGGACTGCGTACGGTGATGTCACCGCCGAGGATGCGCGCGATACGCCGGCTGATCGCGAGTCCCACCCCCGCGCCCTGCTGTGAGTCGGGATCGAGACGCGTGAATTCCTGGAAGATCAGCTCCTGCTTCTCGGCCGGTATCCCGGGGCCAGTATCAGTGACGGTGATGGCAATGCAGTCTCCACCGCGCGCGCCTCGCCGTTCCCGGCGCTCCACAGCCTCCACGGTGATCCCGCCTTCGGGGGTGTACTTCACGGCGTTCGACAGGAGGTTGCTGAGGATCTGCCGCACGCGCGCGGGATCGGTGAGCGCGTGCAGCGATCCCTCCGCACGAATGTCCAGCTGCAGCCCGGCGGCTGTGGCCTGCGCGCGAAAATCCTCCGCCCCCTCGCGAACGAGTGCAGCCACGTCCGTCGGGACCCGATCGAGGTTGATCTGCCCCGCCTCCGCACGCGCCAGCTCCATCAGCTCGTTGATCAGGTGCAGCGACCGGTGCACCGAGCGGCGGATCCGGCGCACGCTGTCCATCTGCTTCGGCGCGAGCTCGCCAAGAATTCCCTCCTCCAGCAGCTGCGCATGTCCGTCCGCGGCACCAAGGGGATTCTTCACGTCGTGGGTGAAGCCGCGCATCAGTCGCGTGCGGCTCTCCGTCACCCGCTCCAGCTCCTCGCGCCTGCGCTCCGCCTCGGCGCGCGCTTCCCGCTCACGCGCCAGCAGCCGCTCGCGCTCCGCGGACGCTTCGATCTCTTCCGTGACATCCGTGTTCGTCCCGAACCAGCGCACGACGTTCCCCGCGGAGTCGTGGATGGGCACCGCGCGCGACAGGAACCAGCGGTACTCACCCGACCGGGACTGCAACGGGAAAGTGTCTTCCCATGGCTCGCCCGTCTCGAATGCCTTTCGGATGCGATGCACCACGCCGCGCACGTGCTCCGGATGGTGGACCTTCGTCCATCCCCATCCCTGCATCTCCTCGAACGTCGTGCCGGTGTACTCGTACCAGCGGTCGTTATACCAGAAGATGTCTCCAGCGGCGTTTGCCATCCACGCGAGCTGCGGGATGCTGTTGCCAAGGGTGCGGAAGCGCCGCTCGCTCTCCTGGAGCGCGTCCATCGCCTGCCTGCGATCGGTGACGTCGCGTGCGATGCCGGTGAAATAGTGCCGGCCGCCGCGGACGAACTCGCCCATGCTGATCTCGAGGGGGACGACGCGGCCGTCCTTCGTGAGCCCCGGGAGCTCGATTCCCTCCCACCGGATGTTGCGCTTGCCGGTCTTCAGGTAGCGGTCCACGCCATGGTGATGCTGCGCGCGCTGGTCCTTCGGGATGATCATCGCCAGCGACTGCCCCAGCATCTCCTGCACGGGGTGACCGAAGATCCGTTCGACGGCGGGATTGGCAAACTCGATCCTGCTCTTGTCATCGATGACGAAGATCGCCACGGTCGCATTCTCCGCGAGGGCCCGGAAGCGTTCCTCGCTCTCCCGCAGCTGCTCCTCGGCGCGCCTTCGCGCGGTGACGTCGCGGAAGAAGACGGACAGTCCGTCCCCGGAGGGGTACGCGTGGACGTCGACCCAGATCTCGAGGGGCGGGTAGAAC
This sequence comes from Gemmatimonadaceae bacterium, assembly GCA_035626995.1. Lineage (GTDB taxonomy): Bacteria > Gemmatimonadota > Gemmatimonadetes > Gemmatimonadales > Gemmatimonadaceae > DASPMP01. The sequence continues at coordinate 1,938 of DASPMP010000333.1, read as the reverse complement.
GCCTGGAATTCCACCGCCGCCTGCCCGGCAAGTGCCTGATGGTATTGATCGTAGAAGATGGTCCCCACGGCATTGGAGAACTCGTTCCAGAGGCTCTGGCCGATGAGCTCTTCGCGGCGACGCTGGAGGAGACGTTCGGCTTCACGGTTGACGTAGGTGAAGCGCCACTCCCGGTCCACCGCGAAGAAGGCCTCGGTGATGCTTTCGAGGATGGTGGTGACCTGGCGGCGCGCTTCCTGTTCGCGCGCGAGAAGCGCCGCGTGCTCGTCGTCGCGCTGCTTGTGCTCGGAGATGTCGGTGAGGGTGCCGAACCATTCGACGATGTTGCCCGTTTCGTCGCGCAGGGGCACTGCCTGGCCGAGGAACCAGCAGTAGACGCCGTCGGCGCGGCGGAATCGGTACTCTATGGAATAGCGTTCGCCGGTGCGGAGGGAGTGCTCCCATCGCGCCCTGGTGCGTTCGAGGTCATCGGGGTGGAGGAAGCGGAGCCACCCTTCCCCCTTCGTGTCTTCGAGGGTGGCACCGGTGAAGTCGTACCAGCGGCGGCTGAAGTAGCCGTGATAGCCCCTGGGGTCTGTGGTCCAGATGTGCTGGGGGATGAGGTCTGCGAGAAGACGGTAGCGCTCCTCGCTTTCCCGCAGCCTGCCGAGGGTGGTTTCGTTCTCCCGGGCGCGCCGCTCCGACAGCACCTGGTCGGTGACGTCCTCGACGCGATGGATGATGTAGACCAGGTCGCCGCGCGCATCGAAGACCGGCGAGTTGAGCGGATCCCAGTAGCGCTCCTCGAAGGAACCGTCCGGCTTGCGGATATCGTACTTCTGGAGGGGCATGCGATCCGGCTTGCCCGTGGCCAGCACCCGCTCGAGTGATGCGTGGAGATTCCGGACGCCGGTCGCGGCCGGGTCGTTTGGGTTGTCAGGAAAGACGTCGAAGAGGGCTCGCCCGATGATGTCCTCGCGGCGGGTCATGGTGACGCGCAGGCGGCACTCGTTCGCGGCGACCATGGTGAAGCGCGGCGAATCCGGGGCGAGAAGGAGGTATGCATCCGGTGCCGACTCGAAGACGGCCCAGAAGTCGGGCTCCGCAGTCGCGCGCTGAGCCTTACGGCGTTCGCCGTCGCGCCTGCGGCGGTCCGTACCCTTCAGCTCCGAACTGCCTGAACTCGACATGCCCCTCCATGGAATGGCTGAGCAGGTTGCAAGGAGAGTGCGACCGCGTTCGCAGGGTCGAGAGTGGCGTGGGGTTGCGGCCGGCTCTGCTGACGGCACTCAAGGATGACATGCTGAAGTGCGCGATCGAGTGGTTCTACACGGATCCAGAAGCGCAGCGCAACCTGTTGCGACCGACGGCGCCAGTCTCCTGAGCTTTCTGCTCAGACAAGTGCGTCGCGCCGTTACTTGAGTCGCGGGCGGCGGCGGTCCAGAGGAGGACCTTCCCCCATTGCGCGTCCTCGTAGTTCGGATCGTCGGGGGGATCCTTGAGGGTGGCGACGCGCCAGGAAGTGGTCATGACCTGCTCCACGAGCTGGGCGGCCAGGATGCTCGAGACGGTCACCATCAGCGCCCACCGTTGCCTGCTGTTCATGCTCGCGCTTGTGTGAGTTGGGCCATGATCGGGCAACGCGCGTGCCGTCAGTCGTGGTTCTGTCGCGTGATGGCCGGACTCGCGGTGCGAAACCCGTGATGCATGCGTTGCCATGATCCCGGGGTAAATCCGTAGAACTTCACGAACGTGCGGGTCATGTGGCTCTGGTCCGCAAACCCTGACTGCAGCGCGGCCATGCTGAGCGGTTCCCCGCCAGCAATGAGTTGCCGCGCGAGCTCGGCGCGCCGGTTCAGGAGCCAGGCATGCGGCGGGACGCCGTAGCGCGACGTGAACCTGCGCAGCAGCTGGAAGCGGCTCAGTCCCACACTCTCCGCAAGCTGGCCAAGTGAGGGC
>DASPMP010000332.1:0-10351 GCA_035626995.1 Gemmatimonadaceae bacterium | reverse complement strand
GCGGGGCCGGCGGTGAGGAACGCGATGAGCGTGTCGACGCCCGCGGCGTTGCGCAGTCGCCAGACGACGGACGCCAGACCGCTTGCGTCCGACATGACCTGCACAGACGTCGCCGCGGAGTTGTTCAACGTGCCGGTGCCCGTTGCATTGAATGTGACGGACACTCCCGCCACCGGCGCACCTGCGCCGTCGAGCACGAGCACGGCAGGATTGGTGGCGACGTTGCTCCCCGCAATTCCGGACTGGCCGGCACCCTCTGAGATCGACAGGTCCTGCGGCGTCACAACCACGGACCCCCCGACGACTTCTGAAAATACCGGAACGCTGGTCGCGCGCAGTGTGAACGTGCCGGCCGGTGTCAGCGTGATGTCATCGAACGTGGCGACCCCGTTCAGCGTGGGTCGCGTCACTGTGCCGCCGAGGGTACCGGTGCCGGTTGCAATTGCCAGGGTAATGTCAGCGCTCGCCGTAGGGACGGTGTTGTTCGCGGCGTCGGTGATCGCGATCTGAACGGTGCCGACCGACGGCGCCGCGACCATCAGCGATGGCTGGGAGCGAATCGAGAGCCGGGTCGGTGCTCCGAGAGTTGCATCGAAAACGTCGCTCGTGCGTGCGGCCAGGCCAGGGGCAGTGGCGCTGAGTCGCAAGCCGGTTCCGGCGTGGCTCACCCGGAGGTCGTCGAACGTCGCAAGCCCGTTCACCGCGGCAACCGTGCGCGTGCCGAGCAGCGTTGTGCCACCGGCGCCTCCCACCAATGCGACACTCACCATCGCGCCTGCCGTGACCGGATTCCCCTGCGCGTCCACGACCTGGACCTGCACATCGTCAGTGAACGGGACGTTGGCGACAACAGTCGCGGGCGGTGTCGCGAAGCGCAGCCCGGCGGGAGCGCCCGCACCGATACTGAACTCCGCGCTCGTCGCCGATGCGACCGTGGTGCCGGGAGCTGTTGCCGTGAGGGAGTAGCCGGTGCCGGACGCGCTGACATGCACCGCCGCAAAGGTTGCGACGCCGTCCACCGCGGCGACGGTGGTGACTCCGCCCAACATCGCGCCCGATGGATTCGATAGCAGCGCCAGCTGCACGGCGTGCGAGGACGACGCCACGATGTTACCCAGTGCATCGCGCACCGCGACCTGGAAGGCAGGTAAGGCGCTTCCCGCCGCGGCGCCCGATGGCGCCGATACGAAGGCGAGCTGCGTCGGAGCCGCTGCATCCACGACGATCGGACTGCTCGTCAGGGGGGCAAACCCGGTGGCAGTCGCCACGATGCGCCGCTCCGCTCCGGCCAGGTTGATCACGAGGTCACCGAACTTCGCCACTCCGTTCATCGTCTGCTGCGTCACCGTGCCACCCAATGCACTGGCGCCGCCATCGGCCAGCGAGAGGGTGACGCTCGCCTGTGCGCCCGACACCACGCTGCCGCCCACGTTCTGGAGTGTGACACGGACGGTATCGAGCGTCTGCCCGGCCGATGCCGCAGCCGGTAGCACACCGGCAAAGTTCATCCGCGTCGCGCCTCCCGTCGGCACCACGCTGAACAGCTGACTGGACACGGCGGCGAGGCCCTGCGAGCTGGCGGAGAGCGCGCAGCCGTTCCCGGCCGAAGCAATTCTCAGTGCGGAGAAGGTCGCCACCCCGCCCTGCACCACCGCGGCACCACCGGTGAGTCCCGAACATCCCAGAAGGGTGACGTTGATCAGCGTCGCGGCGACCTGGCTCGTGAGGATGTTTTCGTTGGCGTCAGTGATTGCGACCTGCACAGGAGCCGTAGGCGGGGCGTCGACTTCGACGTTCGTCGGCTGTTGCACAAAGCGAAGCCTGGCGGCCGCGCCGGCCAACACATTGAAGGCGTCGCTGGTCGCCGTCGTCAGCGCGGACGCGGAGGCCACGAGTGTATATCCGGTTCCCGTGCGATTGATGGTGATGTTGCTGAACGTCGCAATGCCGCTCACCGTGTTCAGCGTGGCCGTTCCGGAGATCTGTGCGCCGCCTGCATTCGTCCCGAAGGCAAGGCTGACCGACGTGGGAGGCGCGGACGTCACGAGGTTGCCATTCGCGTCGAAGATGCCGACCTGCACCCCGGTCCCGACATTGAGCGCGGTACCGGCCACTGCATTCGCCGGGGGGGCGACGAATCCGAGCCGTACGCCCGGCCCGACCGCTTCAATAGCGAAGGCGGTGCTCGTGGCGACCAATCCGCCTGCCATCGTGGCGCGCAGCTGGTAACCGCTGCCGGCCGTGGCAACCGAAAGGTTGCTGAAAGTCGCGGTGCCCGCTTCAGCCGCCACGATGCTGGCACCGTCGAGGATCGACGATGGTCCGCCGATGAGGGTGAGCGCGATGTTACCGGTGGCGCTCCGCACTTCGATGCCATTGGCATCCTGAACCTGCACGCGAATCGCCGGAGCCAGGGCGCGTCTGATCACTCCACCGACGGGCTGCGTAATGAAGGTCAGCTTCGCCGGAGCTCCGAAAACGTTGAATGTCTGGCTGACGGTGCCTTCCAGCCCGGCGGCAGACGCGGCGAGCATGTATCCCTCGCCGAGCGCGTCCAGGGTGAGGTCTCCAAAAGTGGCAATACCATCTGTGAGCGTGGCCGTCAGGGTGCCGCTGAGAACTGAACTCCCCGGGTTCGCGGCAAGCGTAATTGCAACGGTGCCTGCGGCCGACGGAACGATGTTGCCCAGGGTGTCGGTGACGGCGACAGCGACAGCGGGAACCGTACCACCAGCAGGTACGGACAGTGGTTGCGTGCTGAATACCAGCCGCGCTGCCGGTGCTGGTGTCGCCGTCGCGGTGAACGAAAAGGATGCCGTGCCTACACTGGCTGTCAGTGACTGCGTTCCCGCTGCGGATCCAAGTTGCCAAGCATCGACAGCAGCGATGCCATTCGCGTCGGTAACAACAACCACGGTCCCCACGGCCCCGTCTCCTGACGGGGTGAAGATGACGCTCGCACCAGCCACCGGCGTTCCGGAGGAATCGCGCGCGATCACCCTTGGCCCGGTCGCCAGTGGCGACGCGACGGGAGCGGACTGGCCGTCACCGTCCACGGGAACCAGCGCGGCGACGTGCTGGCGCACGACCAGCTTGAGCGAGCGGGTGATCGTGTCCACGGTGGCGAACAGTCGCGTTGTGTCCGCCTTCAGCGCGCGGATGGTGCCGTTGGCGGCGTCGATCGCGGCCACCGTCGGGTCAGCCACGCTCCACGTCACGTTGGGCGACGCAATGATCGAATCGCCCTGGTCCCGAACAATCGCCGACAGGAGACGGTCGACGTTCAGGGTCTTGATCACGTACTCAGCGGTCGCAAAAGCCAGGGCCTTGGGCTGCGGCCGCACCTTGACAGTCGTGCTATCCAGAAGACCGTCGTATTCGGCGACGATGTATGCGTCACCCGCTTTGCGCGCGACCACAGATGTGCCAGTGACACGGAATATCGTGGTGTCGCGTGACGTGAGCGTCGCCGGCAGCATTTCTGCCTGCGCCTCGCCCGCGTCGTTGGTGCCACGAACAACCGTAGAACGCGACAGACCGAGACCTGGGATAGAATCGAGCGGCTGGACGGCGATCCCCTTGTAGCGCACCCGGATGGAATGGGATGCGGTGTACGCCGTGTCGAACTCCGGAGCGATGATGCGCGCGGTGATGATCGCGTTCCCGAGCGCCATGCCGGTCACGACACCGCTCACGCTGTCGACTTCGGCGATGCTGGCAGGACTCACGGACCAGCGCGTTGCGGTGTTCGAGATGTCGCGGCTCGATGTCATCCCGAGCGCCAGGGATGCGCCGAGAGATACGATCGTGTCGCCTGCGATGGCGAAGAGACTGTCGATGGCCGCCTGGTTCAGGCGTTTGGGACCGGCGAGCTTCTCGAGGTCGCAGGTGGCCAACAGCAGGACGCTGCCGACGGCAGCGCCAGTTGCGCCCACCCGACGCAACGCGCGAACAAAGGTTTCCGTCTGCACGCGGCAAATATTTGTTCGCGTCGTGATGCACCGCAAGAAAATGATGTGAGCAATTACTCATGATGCGCTCCCACCACAGGTGTGGCATCCGCGCGTCACGATGTCTTAACGCCGCGTGGCACGGCGACTTAGCAACGAGATCGGCCCTCGGCACTCGGCTCTCGGCCCTCGGCTCTCGGTTCGATGGCGCGCACTCCGACTCCCGGTAGCTGCCGAATAGTTGGAAGGAGCAGGAACTTGGTTGTCTTGCTCCTTCTTGCTCCTTCCTGCTCCTTCGGCGTTCACCGGCAGCTTAAGCGGATGGCTGTGAGCCGAGAGCCGAGAGCCGAGGCCGATAGCCGAGGCGGAGGCGGACTCCCGGTAGCTGCCGAATAGTTGGAAGGAGCAGGAACCTGCAGGAAGGGGCAGGTAAACGGCGTAAGGCCAAAGGTTCCTCACGAACCGGTGGGAGCACGAGATTTTGTTTGCATGCTCCTTCGTGCTTCTTCCTGCTCCTTCGGCGTTCACCGGCAGCTAAGCGGACGGCTGTGAGCCGAGAGCCGAGAGCCGAGGGCCGAGAGCCGAGAGCCGAGAGCCGAGAGCCGTTGACACCCGCCCGTCCGCACCGTACTCTCCCCGGACCAACTCCGGGGAGCAAGGCAGTGGCGGATGATCTCGGCTTGATGACTGGCACGCTCGACCTGCTCGTGCTCCGCACCCTCGCGTGGGGACCACGGCACGGCTTCGCCATCGCCAAATGGATCCGCACGAATTCCGATGAGGCCATCCTCGTCGAGGATCGCGCGTTGTACCTCGCCCTGCACCGCCTCGAGGAGCGGGGGCTGGTCGAGAGCGAGTGGGGACTCTCCGAGAACAACCGACGCGCGCGCTTCTACCAGCTCACCCGACAGGGGCGAAAACAGCTGCAGCAGCGCGCCGAACACTGGTCGAAGTACGCCGCGGCGGTCTTCAAGCTCCTGCAAGCCAGCGACGCGACCGCATGACGATGCGGGAGATCCGGATTCCCGGGTTACGCCGGGTGTTGCGCGTGTCCTGGTCTGACGATGCGCTGCGGCGGGACGTCGCCGAAGAGATCGCATTCCATATAGATGCACGCACCGCGGAGCTGACGCGGCTGGGCGCCACGCCCGGCGCCGCGCGCGCCCGGGCGGAAGCCGAATTCGGCGATCGGGGCAGTACGCAGCGCGAGCTGGTCACCGTGGACCGGCGCAGGGCCGGCCACCAGAAACGTGAGGATGTCTTCATGTCGTTCGTCGATGACGTACGCTACGCCGCCCGCGGGCTGCTGCGCCGCCCCGCTCTCCTCACCATCACCACGCTGGCGCTGAGTGTTGGCATCGCGGCGAACGCCATCATGTTCGGCGTTGTGGACCAGCTCATCCTGCGCCCCCCATCGCACGTCGCGGCGCCAGAGACGATGCGACGCATCTACTTCCAGCACCGCGACCGCATGACGGGAAGCCTGGAGCATGGCGCGGTGAGCACCTTCCCTGTCTTCGACGCGCTCATCCAGCATGTGCCGCAGCTCGACGTCGTGGTGTACTCGTTCGTCGAGAAGTACTCCCTCGGCAGCGGCACCGACGCCCGCCAGGTGGAAGTGCAGCAGGTGTCCGGGAACTATTTCGGTGTGCTCGGCGTTCGCTCGCAGCTCGGGCGCACCCTGCTCCCCTCGGACGACGTATACCCACAGGGGGAGCGCGTGGTCGTCGTCAGCGAACGGTTCTGGCAGCGCCAGCTCGGGGCCGACAGCGGCGCCATCGGCCAGGTGATGCACATAAACAATGAGCCATACACCATCGTCGGGGTCGCACCGCGCGCGTTCAGCGGACTCGATCGCCTGAACACCGACATGTGGGTTCCGCTCAGCGCCATGGCACCGTCTACCGCGGGGCCAGAATGGCACGACAAGCCGAACAACTGGTGGCTCCAGGCGGTGGCGCGGGTGAGAGCCGGCAGCGACGACGCCGTGGCCACCGCCGCGACGCGCGTGTATCGCGACGAAGTCATCTCCTGGAACGAATCTCACCAGGACACCACGGGCGGGGTCGTCCTGGGCTCCATCATCTCGACCCGCACGCCGGACGGGTTGAGCAGCGAGAGCAAGGTGTCGCTGTGGCTCATGGGCGTCTCGGTCATCGTGCTGATCATCGCCTGCGCGAACGTCGCAAACCTGCTCATCGCACGCATGTACCAGCGCCGGCGGGAGATCGCGGTGCGGCTCGCGCTCGGGATCAGCCGCCTCCGCCTGCTGCAGCTGCTCCTCACCGAGGCGGCGCTCCTTGCAGCGGTGAGTACCGCGCTTGCACTCCTCATCGCGCTCGGCGCGAGTCGCGTCGTGCAGAACGTGCTGCTCCCCGGCATCGTCTGGAGCGACAGCGTGATCGACGGACGCATCCTGCTCTTCACCCTCGCAGCGACCGTCGTGTGCATCCTGCTGGCGGGACTGGCGCCGGCACTCAGCGCGCTCGGGACGCGCGTCTCAGAGAACCTGAAGGCCGCGGCAGGAAGCGTCACCGGACGCACCGGTGTGCGGCATGCTCTGCTGCTCGTCCAGGCTGCGTTGTCCATCGTGCTCCTCATCGGCGCCGGGCTGTTCGTGAAGAGCCTGAACAACGTCGTGACGCGCGACGTGGGGATCGACCTGGACAAGGTGCTGCTCGTTCGCGCTGACATGGGCCGTTTGGGATTCTCGGCCGCGCGCCGTGAGGAGACCTACCAGCTGGGGCGCGAGCGCGTGTCGGCGATTCCCGGCGTGACCCACGCGACGCTCGTGCGCCAGATGGTGCCGACAGCGTCCGCGAGCGGCATGTCACTGAAGGTTCCAGGAGTCACCGAACGTCCGAAGATCGCAGGCGGAGGTCCGTATTACGGTGTGGTAGGCGCGGACTATTTCCCGACCATGGGTGCCAGCATGGTGCGCGGCAGAAACTTCCTCCCGTCGGAGGAGCGCACGCCGAATCGCAGCCTGATCATCAACAAGATCGTGGCTGACGCCTACTTCCCGGGCGCGGATCCCATTGGGCAGTGCGCCAGGCTCGGGAGTGATTCTGTGTGCTCCACCGTGGTGGGCGTGGTCGAGAACATGATGCTCTTCAGCCTGGTGCGTGACGACCGTGCGCTGTTGTTCGTGCCCCTCGCGCACCAGACGTTCGGCGAGAAGCCCATCCAGGCCATGGTCGTGCGCGTCGAGAGGAACATCGACGCAATCGCACCGCTGGTGCGCAAGGAGATGCAGGCGCTCGCGCCCAACATGCCCTTCGTCCAGGTGCAGCCCTACACCCAGCGCGTCGCGTCGCAGGTTCGGCCGTGGCGGCTGGGCGCCACGATGTTCACCGCCTTTGGCATCATCGCACTCGTCATCGCCGCGGTCGGGCTCTACAGCGTCATGGCGTACTGGGTGGCGCAGCGGACGCACGAGATCGGGGTGCGCATGGCGCTCGGCGCGCAACGCGGTGACGTGGTGCGTCTCGTGGCGTGGCAGTCGTCGCGGCCGGTGATCGCCGGCGTGGTGATCGGGTCACTGGTGGCCTGGTTCGCCTCGCGCTGGATCATCGACCTGCTCTACGAGACGTCGACGACGGACCCCTTCGTGTATGTCGGCGCGGCCGCGCTGCTCGTGATCGCCGGACTTGTCGCGAGCATCGTCCCCGCGCGTCGCTCGGCGGCCGTCGACCCGGCGCGCGCCATCCGCACCGAGTGAGGCTACTCCTGTTGCACGGCGAGCGCGTCAGCGACCGTCGATCTTCGAGACGTCAATCCGCGTCATGGCGGCGCGGAGCCGATCGGAGTAGCTGCGACTTGCGCGCAGCCGCGTGCCGTCGCGGAGAACGACGTCCAGCTCGTTGTTCGCGCGCGGATGCAGTTCGCGAACGCTCTGCACGCGAACGATGCTCGACCGGTGAATCCGGAGGTAGTCGCTGGCCGGCAACCGCGCTTCGGTGCCACCGAGCGTTGCGCGCACCATGACGCGACGCTTCCCGGCGTGAAGCACGACATAGTCGCCGTCCGCGCCGACCCAGTCGATTTCGTCCGGTGCGAAGATGTGCGATGTGCGCCCGTCCCGGAAAACGATTGCCTCGCTGCTCGGCGCCCTGACCGCCTCCGTGGTCGCCCTTTGCTTCCCTCGAAACAGCAGCCACGCCATCGCCCAGACGGCGAGGACGAGAATGTGGTAGAAGCCACCCGCCAGCGTCGGGACGCCGCTGGCCGAGCCGAGCCGCTGCAGGTCGACGCGCACCGACTGCCCGACCAGCAGTGAGAGACCCAAGTCCCACGCCACCCCAACAACTACAATAGAAAGCAGCCCAAGCAACCGTCCGTGCACCCCGCCTATGCCGTGCGCGAACCTCAGGACCGGCCGAAGACACAGGCCTGCCAGCATCCCGGTGCCAGCCACCATCAGCTTGTTCGGGATCATCGAGCTGACGGTGAAGATGCCGAACCATGGCACCATCAGGATCACGCCGTACGCGGGCCAGAAGACGACCTGCAGGATCCAGAACCGCCCCCGTTCGTCGATCGGCCCACCGTTGGTCGCACCGGCCCACCGTTTCAGCGCATCGGCGTTGCGGCGCAGCGACGGAAAGAGAAAGGTGCGTGCGAACCCGCCATCCGCCGTGGAGGAAGCCGTGCGCCGTTCTGTTCGTCCCAGCTCGATTGTCGTCACGTTGTTCATGCTGCTCACCGTCGAACCCCTTTCGGGCCAGTCCGCTCCACCGCCGCCGAATCCCGTGCTCGGCGAGCGCTGGACGTTCGCCGCCGGCACCGTGCTGGTGCAGGCGAAGGTTATCACCGACAGCCTGGCGACGCCGTCCGGCATGCTGTTCCTTCCCGACGGACGAATCCTGGCAACCAACCGCTCCGCCGGAAGCCTCGTCCTGGTCGACACGGCCACGGGAGCCAGGACGACGGTCGAAGGACTTCCAGATATTTACCATGTTGGCGACGCCGGGACGCTCGACGTCGCGCTGCATCCCCGGTATCGCGACAATGGCTTTCTCTACATCCTGTACTCCATCGACCTGCCCGGCGGCTCGATGCCCGTCGTAGATCGCGCAACGCTCTCCGGGCGGACACTCGCCAACCGGACGAGAATCTACGAAGCGCGTCCTGTCATTGAGAACGGCCACCATCATGGCGGCCGCCTCGTGTTCCACGACGGCTTTCTTTTCGTCGGGATCGGCGATCACAATGCACGCGACCTCGGCCAGTATCCGGGCGATCCCTACGGAAAGATCCTGAGACTTCGCGATGATGGGACACCGGCGCCAGGCAATCCGTTCGCGGGGCGGGAAGACGCCGCCACCGAGATCTGGAGCCTTGGCCATCGGAACCCGCAGGGGCTGGCGATCGATGTGCGAACGGGAATGCTCTGGGCGCACGAGCATGGCCCCCGCGGCGGGGATGAGATCAACATCATCCAGGGCGGGCGAAACTATGGCTGGCCCATCGTCACCCACGGCGAGGAGTACTATCGCCAGCCCATCGGCAAGGGGCTGCGGCAACGTCCCGGAATGGAAGATCCGGTGCATGTCTTCACACCAACGGTCGCGCCGAGTGGAATGCTCTTCTATACCGGCGACGCCTTTCCCGCATGGCGGAACAGCCTCTTCATCGGGGGCATGGCCGCGCGGTCGCTGATTCGCTTCGATGTGAACGGCCGGCAGGTCTCCAATGAGGAGCGTCTCCTGACCGACAAACGATGGCGCGTCCGTAACGTCATTCAGGGGCCGGACGGGTTTCTCTACCTCGGCGTGGATGGCGGCGGCATCATCCGCCTGTCGCCGCGTCCATAGCTCAGATGCCCAGCGCGCGGATTTCGCGGGAGCGTTCGCGGCTCACGACGAGCTTCGTGCCGTCCTTCATGGCGGCCACCAGCTGGCCTTTGCCATGCGGCCGGAACGCTGTCACGTGGTCGAGGTTCACGATCCGCGTCCGATGGATGCGGACGAACTTACGCGGATCCAGCCGAGCCTCGAGTCGCCGGAGCGGGAGATGCAGCATGTAGCGGCTCGACGCGGTGTGCGCCGTGATGTAATCGCCGTCGGCCTCGAACCAGCTCACGGTCGTGACAGGCACCGGGATGACGGCGCCGCCGGCTCGCACGAACAGGCGTGTCATCGGGCCCGCGGCGATTGCCTCCGTGACGCGATCCAGCGCTGACGGGCCGGAGAGCGGTTCACCGATGGCCGCGCGAATGCGGTCGAGTGCCTTGCCCAGTCGCGCGGCTCCGAACGGCTTGAGGAGGTAGTCCAGCGCGCCGAGCTCGAACGCCGTGGCGGCATGCTCGCCGTATGCGGTGGTGAAGATGACGAATGGCCGATGGGTCACCTTGCGAAGGACGTCTGTCCCCAAAAGACCCGGCATCTGGATGTCGAGGA
>DASPMP010000331.1:0-7138 GCA_035626995.1 Gemmatimonadaceae bacterium | reverse complement strand
GATCTCGCGATCGAGCGCGAGGAAGTCGCCGCTCTCGCACACGGGGCCGACAATGTCTGCCGTCGTCGTGCCCGACGCGGACTGCACCGGCTCGATCCGGTGAAACGCACCGTAGTGCGACGGCCGCAGAAGCTCTGTCATGCCTATGTCAGCAACGACGTAGTCTTTTCCGCCGCTCTTCTTGCGATACAGCACGGTTCCAACAAGCGCGCCCGCATTGCCGATGACAAAGCGGCCCGGCTCCATCACCAGGGTCAGCCCGGTGGACGCCACGAGCGGGAGCACCAGCTTCGCAAATCGGTCGAGGTTGGGAGGCTTCTCGTCGTCGTACCGGACGCCAAGCCCGCCGCCGATGTCGAGGTACTTCACCGTGGTGACGCCGCCTTCCACGAGCCCCTTGTGCAGCTCCAGCAGCCGCTCCGCGCCGATCTTGTATGGCTCGATGCGCGAGAGCTGCGAGCCGAGGTGCATGTCGAGGCCGACGATCCTGATGTGCGGTAGCCGCGCGGCGTTCAGTGCGACGTCGAGCGCCTCGTCGTAGGGAATCCCGAACTTGTGTCCCTTCCCGCCCGTCTTGATGTAATCGTGCGCCGCGTGGAGGTTGAGCTCCGGGTTCACGCGGATCCCGACGGGCGCGTTGACCTTCATCTCCGTCGCGATCGCGCTCAGCATGCGGATCTCGGCGTCGGACTCGACGTTGATCAGCATGACCTTCGCGGCAAGCGCGTCGCGCAATTCTTCTTCGGTCTTTCCGACACCGCCGAAGATGATGTCCTTCCCCTCGAAGCCGGCCGCGAGCGCCTTCTTCAGCTCCCCGCCGGAGACAACATCGACACCAGCGCCGAGCTCGCGCAACAGCCGCAGCACGGCGCGGTTGGGATTGGCCTTCAGCGTGTAGTGGATGCGATGCGGCACCGCGGACAGCATCGCGTCGAGCCGCTCGTACCGGTCGCGGATGACCGCGCTGCTGTAGATGTACACCGGCGTCCCCACGTCACGCGTGATGCGCTCGATGGGGACACCTTCACACTGCATCGCCCCGTCCCGTTCGGACCGGGTGAAGCCGGCGATCAGTACGCCTTGGCCCATAACGCTTCGGCGGTCGCCTCCTTGCCGCACTTGAGACAGTGCGTGGGTGCCTCGGCCGACCGGAACTCCTCGTCCGGCAGCACACGAATGGTGGCCTTCGTCTCTTCCTTGATCGCGGCCTCGCACGCGCCGTCGCCGCACCATCCGGCGTAGACGAACGCACCGTCCCCTTCCATCACCTGGCGGAACTTGTCGTACGAGATGCGCTCGCGGATACTGTTCGTCTCGCGACGCTCGCGCGCCGCGATCAGCATGTCTTCCTGGATGCGAATCAGTGCCTCGGCCACATCCTCACCGAGCGTGTCGAGCGACACCGGCTTCTTCTCGCGCGTGTCGCGACGCACCAGCACGCAAGCATTCTTCGCGAGGTCGCGCGGGCCGAGCTCCATGCGCAGCGGCACGCCGCGCATCTCCCACTCGTAGTACTTCGCGCCGGGCTTCACGCCGTCGCGGTCATCCAGGTGCACGCGCAGCAGGCCAGGCTTCCGGCGCTCCCATTCCCGGAGCCCCACCAGGATGCGCTTCGCTGCCTCGACCACCTGCGTGCGCTCCTCATCCGTCTTGTAGATCGGGACGACGACGAGCTCGATGGGTGCAAGCAGCGGCGGGACGCGCAGGCCGTTGTCGTCGCCGTGCGTCATGACCAGCCCGCCGATCAGTCGCGTGGAGACGCCCCAGCTGGTGTTCCACGCGTACTCCACTTCACCACTTTCCGCCTGGAACTTGAGGTCGAACGCCTTGGAAAAGTTCTGCCCGAGGTTGTGCGACGTGCCCGCCTGGAGCGCCTTGTTGTCCTGCATCATCGCTTCGATGGCATACGTGCGCAGCGCGCCGGCGAATTTCTCCGCCTGCGTCTTCTGTCCTGTGACGACGGGCATCGCCATCCATCCCTCGGCGAAGTCGCGGTAGACGCCGAGCATGCGGCGCGCTTCCTCTTCCGCCTCGTCGTGCGTGGCGTGCGCCGTGTGTCCCTCCTGCCAGAGGAACTCCAGCGTGCGCAGGAACAGCCGCGTGCGCATCTCCCACCGCACCACGTTCGCCCACTGGTTGATGAGCAGTGGCAGGTCGCGATGGCTCTGCACCCACTTGGCGAACATCGAGTAGATGATCGTCTCGGACGTGGGGCGAACGACCAGCGGCTCTTCCAGCTTCTTGCCGCCGCCATGCGTCACCACCGCGAACTCGTGGGCGAACCCTTCGACGTGCTCCTTTTCCTTCTTGAGGTAGCTCTCGGGAATGAAGAGCGGGAAGTAGGCGTTCTGGTGGCCCGTCGCCTTGAACATGTCGTCGAGGGCGCGCTGCATCCGCTCCCAGATGCCGTAGCCGTTCGGGCGGATGACCATGCAGCCGCGCACGGGCGAATAATCGGCGAGCTCCGCGCGCAGGACGGCCTCGTTATACCAGGCACTGAAGTCCTGGGCCCGGGTCGTCAGCTTCTTCTCGTCAGCCATGCGGAAATGTAAAAGGTTCCTCCGTGCCGGACGCGAACACCTTGCGTCGCATCGAGCCGTCGGCGCGCAGGATCACCACCTCGGCGGCACCTGCTTTTCTCGCCGCGTCGAGCTGCTTTCCGAGGGCGGAGAATCGCAACGCGTACTCGACGGAGAGGCCGCTGCGCCGCAGCCGCGTCGCGGCTTCCATCGCCTTCGGGAGTGCCGCGGAGTCTTCGTAGGCAACCCACCACTGCACGGACGGCTGCGTGGGCAGGAGCTTGCCGCGTGCCTTGAGCAGCTCGCCGAGCACGACGTCGCCCATCCCGAATCCGAGCGCCGGCAGGTCGACGCCACCGAGCGAGGCAAGCAAGGTGTCGTACCGCCCTCCGCCGCAAATTGCCCTGAACTCTCCCTGCGCGTCGAACAGCTCGAAGACGGTGCCTGTGTAGTACGCGAGTCCGCGCACGATGGTGAGGTCGATGTCCACCCACTCGCCGATGCCAAGCGCATCGGTGTAAGCGAGGTAGCGCCGGAGCTCGTCCAGCCGTTCGGTGAGATCGCTGCCGGCGCCGAACGTGTCGCGGATGGCGTCCACTCCCTTGAGGGCCTGGAGGCCGAGCAGCTGCTCGGTGGCGTCCGCGGAAATTCCCGCCTCAGTGAGCTTCTCGCGTGAGATGTCCTTTGGCTGCCGGTCCAGCTTGTCGATGACGGCGAAGACCTGTGGCGCGCGATCGTCGCCGATCTTCAGCGCGCCGAGCACCGCGTGGAGGAGACGACGGTCGGATACGCGCGCGCGAACATCCTCGGGTCCAAGACCGAAGCCGCGCATGCACTCGACGGCGACGGCGAGAAGCTCAGCGTCCGCGGCGACGTCCTTCTCCCCAACGATGTCGACGTTGAGCTGGAAGTGCTCGCGTAGCCGTCCCTTCTGCTGGCGTTCGTAGCGGAAGAGCTGCGGGATGGAGAACCAGCGGATGGGCTTACGCATCGCGTTGGCGCGTGCACCAACCATGCGCGCGAACGTCGGCGTCATCTCGGGACGGAGGGCGACGTCGCGGTCGCCCTTGTCCTTGAAGTTGTAGAGCTGCCCGACGATCTCGTCGCCGCTCTTCTTCGTGTAGAGATCGAGTGGCTCGAGCGGCGGGCCATCATATTCGACGAAACCGAACCGGGTGGCGACCGACCGCCACGTCGCGAGGATGTGTGCCCGCGCGGCGAAGTCTTCAGGGTAGAAATCCCGGAAACCGGGCAGTCCGGAGCCCGCGCCGCCTTTAGCCATTGCGGAAAACTAGCAAATGCCCCGGTTATCCCGTGGAAAACGGCGAAACCTTCAGCCGGGCCATCGCGTCGCCCACCGTGTGAAATGACCCGGTGACCACGATGGTTTCCGCGGACTGCACCTGCTCCAAAGCCTCGTCGAACGTCCACGCAACGTCGCCCTTCGCGTTGATGTGCCGCAGGAATGCGCGCGCCTCCTCCAGGTTCCAGCGCCGGCTCTCGGGCGCCGTGGGCGCGTCAGCCAGCACGAAGCTGTCGACAAAGGGGCTCAGCGTGCCAAGCATGTCCTTCCACTCCTTGTCGCGCAGGGCGCAGAACAGCACAGTGATCGGGCGAGGGGGCTGCACGGCACGCAACGTCTCTGCGAGGACGCGGGCGCCGTCCGCGTTGTGCGCCACGTCGAAGATGTACTTCCCCACCCGCTGGAAACGTCCCGGAAGGGTGATCTGGTCGAGGTGGTGCGCGGCCTCTTCCAGGCCAAAGGCGTACTTCGGCCCGGCGCTGTGCAGCAGCGCGAGCGTGAACGCCAGGTTGTGCGCCTGGTGCCGGCCCGCAAGCGGCGTGCGCATGCGATGACGCTCTCCCGCCATCGTGATCGTCACCTCCGTTCCACGCGCGGTCACCTCGATGTCCTCGACCTTCACGAACTCGCTGACAACCAGCGGCTCGGCGCCCGCGGCAAGTGCATGGGCGCGGAGGTGCTCACTCAGCTCCGGGTTGATCTCGCCGATGACGGCTGGCCGTCCCGCCTTGAAGATCCCCGCCTTCTCTTTCGCGATCCCCGCGAGTGAGTGGCCGAGGTACTCCATGTGATCCCAGCCGATGCTGGTGACGCCCGCGGCGACGGGAGTGACGACGTTCGTCGAGTCGAGTCGCCCGCCAAGCCCGGTCTCGATCAGCGCGACATCGACGTCGGCGCGTGCAAACGCGTCGAACGCCATCGCTGTCGTGGCCTCGAAGAAGGTTGCCCCGAGCTCGACGACGAGTGGCGTCCAGCGTTCCACGAAATCGACAACATGATCCGCCTCGATGGGCACACGGTCCACGAGGACACGCTCGCGAAAATCCACGAGATGCGGCGACGTGTACTTGCCCACCCGCAGCCCATGACCGCGCAGCAGCGCCTCGGCGGTGGCCAGCGTACTGCCCTTGCCGTTCGTTCCCGCGACGTGAATGACGGGAAACGCGCGGTGTGGATCACCCAGCGCGTTCAGGAGCGCATACGTGCGATCGAGACCGAACTTGAAGCCGCCGGTCGTGCGCGCGAACAGGAAGTTGAGTGCTTCCTCGAGCGCGGCGGTGCCTACGCGGACGCCCATCCCTCGGCCGCGGGACGATGCGCCATGTGGCGCAGGAGCTGTCCCACGGTGGGCTTCAACTGCTTCCGGTGGACGACGGCGTCGAGCATGCCGTGGTCGAGCAGGAACTCGCTGGTCTGGAATCCCTCGGGGAGGTCCTGTCCGAGCGTCTGCTTGATGACGCGCGGGCCGGCGAAGCCGATCACGGCGCCCGGTTCCGCCAGGATCGCGTCGCCGAGCATTGCGTAGCTCGCGCTCACGCCGCCGGTGGTCGGGTTGGTGAGGATGGAGATGTACGGGATGCGTCGCTCGGCCAGCTGCGCGAGCACCGCCGCGACCTTCGCCATCTGCATCAGCGACAGCACCCCTTCCTGCATCCGCGCGCCGCCGGACGCGGAGATGACGATGAGCGGATATTTCCGCTGGAGCGAGCGATCTCCGAGACGCGCGATCTTCTCGCCGACGACGGAGCCCATGGACCCGCCCATGAAGGCGAAGTCCATGATCCCAAGGTTCACCGGGAGTCCGTCGAGCAGGCCGCTGCACGCGAACAGCGCGTCGGAATCACCCGCGTTGGCGAGCGCCTTCTTCAGTCGCGCCGGATAGTCCGGGAAGCCGAGGGGGTCGGTCGAGCGCATGTCGACCTCCAGCTCCTCGAGCGTGCCGTCATCCAGGAGGATGTTGGCGTAGTCGCTGGCGCGGATCCGCCGGTGGAATTCGCAGTTGGGGCAGACGTTGAGATTGCGCCAGAACTTCTCGCGAATGTCCGTATGGTCGCACACCTCGCACTTCTCCCAGACATCGGGAGGGATCTCGAGGCGTTCGCGACGGGGTTGGCGGGGCTTCTTGTCTTTGCGGAACCAGGCCATGGAGGGAAATGTGCCGATGCCGGGAGGACGGGACAACTAGCCGGCTCTCGGCTCTCGGCGCCTATATCGCCAACGAACCGTGCTTCCCGCCCCTGCCCTCATGCGCGATGCGTATCAGGACTCCGATCGCGAGCCAGCTGGCCAGCATGAAGGTGCCGCCGTAACTGAAGAACGGCAGCGGGATGCCGGTGATGGGCATGAGGTTCAAGGTCATCCCGACGTTGATCAGCACATGCACGAACCAGCCTGCCAGCAACCCGAACGCCACCAGGCTGCTGAAGCTGTCGTTCGCCCGCTCCGCCACGCGAATGATCCGCAGGAACAGCGTCAGGAACAGCGCGAGCGCGAGTGTCACCCCGATGAAGCCGAGCTCCTCGCCAAGCACGGCGAAGATGAAGTCGGTGTGCTGTTCGGGAAGAAACGCGAGTCGCTTCTGGGTTCCTTCCGTGTATCCCTGCCCGAACCATCCCCCCGAGCCGATCGCGATCTGCGACTGGATGACGTGATACCCGCTCCGCCGCGGATCCACCGACGGGTCCAGGAATACCTGGAACCTCGCGCGCTGGTAGGGCTTCAGGCTCTCCCAGAGGATCGGGCCGGCGACGCCGATGATCACATTCGCAGAGACGATGAATACGCCCTCCCACAGGTACGGCTTGTACCAGATCACGAGGGCGAGGAGCAGCATGAACCAGGCGCCCCAGATCTGGGTGTTGAACGCCAGGATCAGCGACACGACCGGGCTCGCCACGAGCACCAGCAGCCGCCACGAAATCCCCGACCAGAAGAGCATGGCGAAGAAGATCCCGATGAACACAAGGCTGGTGCCAAGGTCCTTGGCGCCAACGATGAGCATCCACGGCACGCCGACAATCAGGGCTGGTTTCCAGAGCTCCACCAACGTCTTTGGTGCTGTGCGCGAGCCGGCAAGCACTTTTCCCAGCATGAGAACGACGGTGAGCTTCGCCAGCTCTGACGGTTGCAGCCGAAATCCGCCGATCGACAGCCAGCTCTTGGTGCTTTCCGCGGTCCCTGCTCCGGTACCGATGAAGAGCAGCGAAAAGAGCAGGATGATGGTGAGGATGTACATCGGAATCGCCATCCACTCCAGCATGCGCACCGACGCGCGGCTGATCGCGTACGCGCCGGCAAGGCCAGCCAGGAAGAAGAT
>DASPMP010000330.1:0-2377 GCA_035626995.1 Gemmatimonadaceae bacterium | reverse complement strand
ACGCCACAATGGCCGCGAGGGTGACGTGTTGCTCGTCAACGGCCGCGCAGCTCGCGATCTGACGATCGCCGCCGGCCAGGTGGAACGCTGGCGCATCGTGAACGCGTCGAGCGCGCGCTATGTACTCCTGTCCCTCGGCGGGCGTCCGATCGACATGATCGCCAGCTCCGGTGGGTTGCTCGAGTCGCCGGTGACGACGAACGCCGTGCTGCTCACACCAGGTGATCGCGTGGACATCGCGGTGGGTCCGTTCGAGGAAGGTGCCGTCATCGCGCTGGACGCCCTGCCCTACAATCGCCACGCGGGCCGCACCCGGCGCGAGCGCTTCGCCACGGTGCGCGTTGGGCCTCCGAAGCCTTCGACGGCGGACATCCCAACGCAGCTCCGCACCATCGAGCCCCTGGCGTCCGCCACTGCTACGCCGACGCGGCAGGTGCGGCTCAGCGAGAAGCTCAGCCTCCGCAACGGCATGGACTTCCTCATCAACGACGAGCCGCATCACAACGACAAGCCTGTGATCGTTGGCGAGCTGCAGGTATGGGAGGTGATCAACACGTCGCACATGGACCACCCCTTTCACCTGCACGGCTTCTTCTTCCAGGTGCTGGCGGAAAACGGTTCGCCGCCCGCCTTCCGCTCCTGGGAGGATACCGTCAACCTGCCGCCGAAGAGCCGAGTGTTGATCGCGTGGATGCCCGACGACCGGCCCGGCATGTGGATGTACCACTGCCACATCCTGGAGCATCACGCCGCGGGCATGATGGCGAACTTCGCGGTGGTGCGGTCGCCCGAGGATGCCATGGGAATGTCATCGATGGGACACTGCCATAGCTGAGCCGAGGCCCGGAAAAGAGGCAAAACGTACAAAGTCAGCCTCTCCGTTCAATCCGCTGAAGCGGCAGCGTCGTAACGTGGAGCCACATCGATGAGATGTGGCTCTTTCGCCTTCCAACGCTCACACAGAGGCACTCATGCGCACGACATATCGCCGCACACTTCGCGG
Organism: Gemmatimonadaceae bacterium; assembly: GCA_035626995.1. GTDB lineage: Bacteria > Gemmatimonadota > Gemmatimonadetes > Gemmatimonadales > Gemmatimonadaceae > DASPMP01. The sequence continues at coordinate 1,374 of DASPMP010000330.1, read as the reverse complement.
TCTCGCTTTCGCCGGTGTCGCACTCGCCCTCAACGCCTGCATGATGTTCAAGCGGCCACCCTCGGCCCCGCAGGCGTACGAACGGACACAGACGAGCGCCGCCGGGATGTACACCGCCACGTTCACACCCGTCGAATCCATCAAGGTGGGGCGGCTGCACAGCTGGAAGATCCAGGTGACCACCAGCGACGGCGCGCCGGTGACTGATGCGAAGTTCGTGGTGGATGGCGGTATGCCGCAGCACGGTCACGGACTTCCCACCAGGCCGATCGTGACCCAGCCCGCGGGCGAGATCTACGAGCTGGTCGAGGGGATGAAGTTCAACATGGGCGGCTGGTGGGTGGTGAAGCTGCACATCGACGGCGCGAAAGGAAGCGACGTCGTGACGTTCAATCTCAAGCTCTGACATCCCTGACCCGCACACAGGACGTGCTACCATGTTCCGCATCGTGACGGTTCTCTCGATTGCCATCCTCGTCGGGCTGACGGGCGCGTGGGCAGGATTGTCCATGGGTGATGGGTGGTCGGCGAAGGAACGCGAGACGTTGAAGTCCCTGGCGCTCTCGAGCCTCGAACCGCTCCCCGCCGACGCGAGCAATCGCTTCGCCGACGACACGCTGGCGGCCCGCTTCGGCCAGAAGCTCTTCTTCGATGCACGGCTCAGCGCCAACGGCCGGGTTTCATGCGCCACATGCCATCTGCCGGGCCGCGACTTTCAGGATGATGTGCCGCTGGCGCGGGGCGTTGGAACCACGAGCCGGCGCACGATGCCGATCGCGGGAACCGCATACTCCCCCTGGATGTTCTGGGACGGTCGCCGTGACAGTCAGTGGTCGCAGGCGCTGGGGCCGCTCGAGAGCGATGTGGAGCATGGCGGCGATCGCACGCAGTACGTCCAGTACATCGCCGCAACGTACCGGAAGGAGTACCAGGCATTGTTCGGCGCACTGCCGGACGTCTCGAAGTTGCCGGCGCACGCGGGACCGAACGGCGACCGCCATGTGAAGGCAGCATGGGCCGGGCTGCCGGCGGCGCGGCGCGACTCGATCACGCGCGCGTATGCCAACATGGGAAAAGCGATCGCTGCCTTCGAGCGCCGCATTGCCTTTACGCCCACGCGCTTCGACCGCTATGTCGCCACCGAGATGTCGGGCGCATCGCACACCGCGGCCGACAGCCTCAGTCCGGACGAACGCGCCGGCCTCAAGCTCTTCATCGGCAAGGCGAGCTGCATCAACTGTCACAACGGCCCGCGCCTGACGGACGATCACTTCCATAACACCGGCGTCCCCGTGTCGGCGCAGGTGGCAACGGTCGACAGCGGCCGCACGACTGGTGTGCGCGATGCGATCACGAACGAGTTCAACTGCCTCG
>DASPMP010000329.1:0-4710 GCA_035626995.1 Gemmatimonadaceae bacterium | reverse complement strand
GCTCTTTGCCCTGGCGGGGCTCTCGGTGCTGCCCGTCGCCAGCGAACTGCTTGCGAAGCGTCCAGCGGACGCCGCGCATTCGGCGGGGCTCGTGCCCGACTCGATCAGTGGTGTGACCGGACAGTCGACGGTAGTAGCACTGCAGATGGACGTGGGCACCAGCGGAAAGGTGCTCGGCTCGTATTCCGTGCGGATCACCTGGGACTCGACCATCGCACGACTGGATTCGGTGCGTCCCGGTGCGTTCGGAACGCCGCTGGTGAACTATGCCAACGGCGGCGATGTGCGGCTCACGCAAGTGAACGGCACAGGGATGGCCGGTGTTTTCTCGCTGGCGCAGTTGCATTTCCGCTTCGTGAGCGATGCGGTAGGTGCTCGGGCGCCGATCACCGTCACGTTCACCGATCTCGTCGCGACGGACTTCACCGACCTGCGCGTCGACCTGGCGACGATATCCGGGATCACCCGCGTTCTCGGACCACCGGTGGTGGTGCACTTCTCCCCGGATTCGATGCACGAGCGGGTGAATGGCCGGCCGCGGATCGATCTCACGGCTGATCTTTCGGCGGCGAATGGCGTGGCACTGGGATCGTACGTCGCCGCATTCACCTGGGACACGACAGTCATGCTGCTCGACTCGGTACGCGCTGGTGATTTCGTCGCGCCGACGCTGAACCAGGTGAATGCCGGTGAGCTGCGGCTCTCCGCGGCGGATGGCATCGGCCGGGGCGGCGCACCGTTCTCGCTCGCGCGTCTCTACTTCCGCTACCTCGGGGAAAGCTTTCCCCGGCTGAGCAACCTTGCGCTGAGCGTCAGCGAAGTCCGCGCGGCGGGAACCTTCGCGAACCTCATCTCGGGTCTTACGGCGCGCTCAGGAAAGGCGGTGGTCGGCGGCGTGTTCCGTGGCGACATCGACATCGATGGCTCGATCGCCGCGCTCGACGCGCAACTGATTCTTCAGGGAGTCGTCGGCCTTGGACTTCCGGATGCACTGCCGGGACTTCCTCACGGCGACGCGGACTGCGGCGGGACGCTGCAGGCAAAGGACGCGCAGATCGTGCTCAATCAGGTGGTCGGGAATGTGGTAGGGCAGTTCTGCGTGGCGACGATACGATAGTCGGCTTGTCGGCTTGTCGGCTTGTCGGCTCGTCGCTCAAACGAAGAGCTCCCCTCGGAATTCCGAGAGGAGCTTTGTCGTTCCAGACGTTGACAAGCTGCCAAGCTGAGAAGCTGAAAAGCCTTCAGCGAGTCGCCGGCATCACGGTGTAGTGCGCGGCGCGGGGTTCTTCGCGAAATCGCCCGCCCGCATGATGATGATCTGCTTCGGGTCGATGTGCTTCCGGATCGCCGCGTTGATCTGCTCCGGCGTCAGCGCCGCAATCTTCGCTTCGAGCTGTTCATCGAAGGTCATCGTGCGGCCGTTGAACCGGTTCGCCAGCAGCGTGTTCACCAGCTCCGCATCGTTCGCGCGGGCCTGGCTGCGTCCCTGCAGGTAGCCGGCACGCACGGCGTTGATCTCGGCGGCGGTGAAGCCGTCCTTGATCGCGCGGTCGATCTCCTCACGCCATGCCTTCGCGAAACGCTCGGCGTTCGCCGGGTTCAGGATGCCCTGCGTGAGCCACGTGGCGCCTGAGTCCTGCGCAGTGATCTGCAACCCTGAGCCGACGCCATAGGTGATCCCCTCCTTCTGGCGCAGGCGGTCCCACAGGCGGGACGACGAACCGGAGCCGAGGAGGAAGTTGCCGAACAGCAGCGCCGGATAGTCGGGATGATCGTCGCGCATGTTGAGGTTCTGCGCGGCGATAAAGAACGCGTTCTGTTTGTCCGGAGTCTCGATGGAGACGAACGCGGAGTCGGTACGGACGTACGGGCGCGCGAGGCGAACGTACGGCTGGTTGTTCTTCCAGTCACCGAAGAGACGCGTCGCCGCGCCCTGGACTTCCGCTGCGTCGAAGTCGCCGACCACCGTGAGGTCGGCGTTCTGGGTCGTGTAGAAGGTGCGGTGGAAGTCCTGGACGTCCTGCTGCGTGACCGCACTGATCTCGGCGATCTGCTCGTCCGCCGTGGGCGAATACTGCGGATGGCCCTTCGGACGCGGGTTGAGCTTCTGGTTCAGCGCGACACTGATCTGGAAATCAGGCTGGGACTTCGCGGCCTCGATGCCAGCCAGGCGTTCCTTCTTGTGCTTCTCCAGCTCTTCCGTGTCGAAGCGGGGCGAGCGGAGCTGCTCGGCGACGAGCTCCATCGCGGGGATGAGGCTCGGCCGCGTTGTGGTGATGCTGACCTGCGCGCCATTCGGTCCGGTCGCGCCCATGATCACCTGCGCGTTGAGCTTCGCCAGCGAATCCGCGACCTGCTGACGGGTGAGCTTGGTCGTCCCGCGACTCAGCATGGTGCCAGTGATCGCGGGAATCTGCCCCTTGTTCATGAGCGCCTGTTCCGTACCAAAGCGCAGTTGCATCCGGGCGACGACATTCTGCCCGCGCGTCTGCTTCGGCAGGAGCGTGACGTGCATCCCATTCGTGAGCGTGGCGTGACGGGTGCGCGCGTCGATGTTCTTGTGCGACGCCTCGAACACCTCACCTGCCTGGACGACCGCACGGCCCTTGTAGTCGCCGACCATCGCCGCGATGCTCCCGACCGACGGGATCTCGGCGCGATCGGGCTGCGTCGTCGGGACGAAATAGCCGTACGTGCGGTTCGACTGCTTGAGATACGCGCCCGCGACGCGTTGGACGTCGGCCGGCGTCACCTTCTCGAGCCGGTCGCGGTGCAGGAACAGCAGGCGCCAGTCACCGCGTGCCATCCACTCGGACAGCTCGTAGCCGATGGTCTCGGAGTTGTTCAGCTGCAGTGTGATGCTGCGGAGCAGCGCATCCTTCGCGCGCTGCACTTCCTCGGCGGTCACCGCGGTGGTGCGAACCGCGTCGATGGTGCGGTCCATGACCGAACGCGCCGTGTCGATGTTCTGATCTGCCCGGAGCATGGCGCCGAACATGATCATGCTGCTCTCGCGCAGCATCGTCTCGTCAGCAACGGTCTCGATTCCCGCGACGAGCTTGGGATCGACGAGCGCCTTGTACAGGCGACCGGAGGGCGAGTTGCCCAGCACGTGCGACAGGACGCGAACGGCGGCGTAATCCGGATGCGCGCCGGCTGGCACGTGATAGCCCGACAGGAGCACCTGCGAATCGCCGACGCGACGGACGGTGACGAACCGCTCGCCATCCTGCACCGGTTCCTTCGTGTAGGTCGCGAACAGGATGTTGCCGTTGTCGAGCGAGCGCTTCGGGCGCGGGATGCGGCCGAACTTGTTCTCGATCAGCGCCAGCGCCTTGGCCGGCTCGAACTTGCCCGCGACGACGAGGATCGCGTTGTCCGGCTGGTAGTACTTCTTGTAAAACGCCTGGAGCCGCTCGATCGGCACTTCTTCGATGTCCGCCTTGTTCCCGATTGGCGAACGGCCGTAGCCGTGCCATTGGTAGGCGGCGCTCATGATGCGCTCGAACAGGACGTTCGTCGGCGAGTTCTCGCGATTCTCGAACTCGTTGCGAACGACGGAGAACTCGGTCTCGAGGTCCTTCTTCGCCACGAAGCTGTTCATCATGCGCTCGGCCTCGAGGTCGAGGGCGAACTCGAGGTTGGCGTCGGCGGTCTTCTGGTCGGTTGCGGGCAGCGTCTCGAAGTAGTTCGTGCGATCGTACCAGGTGCTGCCATTGCGGCGCGCGCCGCGGCTGGTCAGCTCCTTCATGACGTCACGGTACTTCGGCGTGCCCTTGAAGAGCATGTGCTCGAGAAGGTGCGCCATCCCTGCCTCGCCGTAGCCCTCATGCCGAGAACCCACCAGGTAGGTGATGTTGACGGTGACCGTCGGCTTCGACTGGTCAGGGAACAGCAGCACCTTCATGCCGTTTGGCAGTGCGTACTCGCTGATGCCTTCGACCGTGGTCGTCAGTGTCGCCTTTGGCGCCGCGGCGGTCGGTCGCTGCGTGGCGGGGCGTGCCTGCGCATCGAGATCGGGCGTCGCAAGCGTCAACGTCAACGTCGCGAAGCCGGCACCGGCAAGCCGGCGGGACAGGGCAAAACTCATCGTTCCTCCAATGGGGTACGGCGGGAGCCGGCAGCGCTGCCGGCTGGGGCCTCAGCGGGTACAGTGAGGCTCTGTAAGATAAGAAAGACGAATGGCATTGGGCCAGCGCAAAAACATGTCGCCACTGGACTTGCGGTACCGCCCGCCTGCCAGTTCGTCCCGCTCAAACCGCGATTAGTCCCGTTCGAAAACGACGCGCCCGCCAACCATCGTCAGGATGATATGGGCGTCGCGAATGGTCTCCGGTGGAATCCTGGTCAGGTCGCGATCGATCAGCACCATGTCCGCCAACATGCCGGTCGCGAGCCTCCCCTTCTCGGCTTCCATGAATTCCGCGTACGCCGATCCCGTCGTGTAGGCGCGCAGCGCATCGTCGACCGTGATCTTCTGCTCGGGCACCCAACCGTTCGGGTGGGCGTCGTCCAGAGTGCGGCGGGTAACCGCGGCGTATATCCCTTCGAGGGGTGTGGGCGGCGCGACGAACCAGTCGCTGCCGAACGCCAGGCGCGCATTCGCGTCGAGCAGGGCGCGGAACGCGTACGTCCCTTTCGCGCGCTCCGGGCCGATCACCTTTTCAGCCCAGCGGCCGTCGTCGATCGCGTGATACGGCTGCACCGACG
>DASPMP010000328.1:0-6752 GCA_035626995.1 Gemmatimonadaceae bacterium | reverse complement strand
TTGCCGGCGCCGTTCTCGCCCAGGATGCCGGTGATGCCATCGGTGATGGCAAAGCTCACATCGTTCAGCGCGACGACATTCCCGTACTGTTTGGTCAGTCGCTCGACGACAAGCAACGGCTCGGTCGGGGCGACGGTCACGATGTGGGCCTGGTCTGGGCAGGCGCAGGACACGCGGCCGCGTGTCCGTACTCGCACGCCCGGCGACGGTACCGGGTTGCGGCGCTCGTGTCGCGATAGAAGCCGGCGCCCTTGGCGAAGAGATCCGCGACGCGCGCACAGGCTTCACCACTCCGGTCTTCGCACGCCTCGCGCAACAGGTTGCCCGCACGCGAATAATTCTGCGGTACGCCGGCGCCATTCTCGTACGCGATGGCCAGCTGGACGCACCCTGCGACGTCATCCCCGTCGCAGGACTTCCGGTACAGCGATGCGGCGATGGAGTCGTTGTGTGCCACTCCGGCACCCATAGCGTGCAGGCGACCGAGGCCGAGACATCCAAGGGAGACCGTGTCGGTGCAGGACCGCTGGAGCAGCTGGGCGGCGAGCACGACATCGCGGGCCACTCCTTCGCCCTCGGCATGCATGGTCCCAAGCTGGGCGCAGCCGAGAAGGTCGCCGCCATCGCATGCCTGCTTGAAGAGCACGGCCGCGCGGGGCGCGTCTTTCGCGACGGTCTTTCCCGCGCGATGCAGCACACCAAGGCGCGCACAGCCCTCCATGGCACCGAGCTCACAGCCACGGTTGAAGAGTGCGGGCGCCCGGGCAGAGTCCCGTTTCAGGCCAGTACCACGCTGGTACATGTCGCCCAGGCTCGCGCAGCTGGCCCCGACACCATCATTGCACGCGCGCTCGTAGACCTGGGCCGCGGCTCTGGTGTCGCGGAGGACGTGCTGTCCCCGCTGGATGCGGACAGCAAAGTCATGGCATGCCTTGGCATCGCCCCCGTTGCAGGCGTCGCGCAGCTCGCGCGCGTCTGCCGTTCCAGCATGGCAGCCGGCAGATACGAGGACCGCGGTGGCGATGGCGAGCGAGGCTGGACGGATCGTCCGAGTCGTGAAGATGGCGAACCGGGTTCGCATCACGGCGGGGTGGAGGGTAACTATCTGGCGCAGGCCTGACGCACGGGTCGCTACGGAACGGGATGATGAAAAGTTTCCGTGCGTCGCATCGCATCGCGCACACCTCATCAACCGAACCATATGACGTCGATCAACTGCGCAACGATAATGACCGTCGCGCTGGCGTGTGCGGTGGGAGGCTGCCGCGAGGGCGCGTCGGGGAGCCGGCTTGGCCAGCTGGCGGAATCTGCACGGGTGAACAGCGCGCTCGGTCCGCCGCCTGCGACCTCACCGGCTTCCCTTCTGAAGGACAGTGCCGCCGCGGACAGCGCTGCGCTCGCCAGCCTTCCCGACGGCGTGCGACCCGACTTCGACGTGGATTCGCGCCTCGCGCGCGCGCGGCGTGGGCATGCGGACCATGGCACCTGCCGCGAGATATCGGACTCGACCGCCCCGGACATCCGGAAACGGCTGCGGGTCCAGGAGGAAGACTCGCTGCTCATACTGTTCGTGCGCGCGGATCGTCGCAGCGGCATCCTGAAGCGCGTCGAGCTGCTGCGGCGTTCGGGCGAACAACCGCAGCGAGGGTGGGTCTGGGATGCGGACCGGAACGAGACCGAGTCGGTGGAGTGGTCGGGCGGCACGCAGCAGAGCTACGTAGTACCGGCTGGGACGCCAACGCCGCGCGCGCTGCGAGCGCTCGGGCGAAAACTGCTGGTCCTCGAGTGCGGGTAAGCCCGATCGCCTGCCGGTAAAGGATCCGGAGAATATGCCGATACCAGTGTGGTACCCCCCCACACGGCATGCCGTTCTCCGACGAAATCCAGCCGCTCGAGGCGCACCTTGAGCGAGAGATGCGAGCCTTCTTCGCCAAGCGACTGGCGGACGAAAGCTCCTTGTCCGAACTCGTTCACGTCATTCTCGCAGGCATTGCCGCGGTGCTCTCATGGGGGTGGGTCCCGCATCACGAGGCCCTCCTCTGGGTTGCGGCAGTCACGGTCGCGTCGCTCGGCAGGGCGTTTCTGCGCCAGAGAGCTGTGCGCCAGGACCCGTATTCGCCCCAGGTAGTCCGCGCGGTCAGGACGGGTGTTGCGATGCTTGGCGTCGCATGGGGCGTGGGGGTTCTGCTGGTCGCGCCCGACTTGCCCCTGCAGCAGCTGGCGTGGATCACGGTCATGTTCGCGGGATTGATCGCCGGCGCAACCGCGTCGCTCCTTCCCGACAAGACGGCCTTTTACACGCTCGAGATCACGCTCCTCGTGCCGTTGATGGTGGCGCTTGGAATGAACGAGACGACGAGCTCGCATGTGGCCGGTATCTCGGTCATGCTCCTCTTCGGCGCGACGATGGCCGCGTTCTACTCCCGCGCGCACAATGCGCTGACCCATCACTTCCGGGTGCAGAAGCGTCTCGAGCTCACCGAAAGGGCAGCGGTCGACGCCATGCGGGTCGCGCGGGACGCCGCCCAGAAAGCGAACTCCGCGAAGAGTGCGTTTCTTGCGAATACGAGCCACGAGATTCGTACGCCCTTGAATGGCATCCTGGGCATGGTCGACGTGCTGCTCGACTCGGAGCTGAGCGATGCGCAGCGACGGAACGCGGAACTGATCGCGGAGAGCGGCGAGACGCTGCTCAGCACCATCAACGACCTCCTCGACTTGTCCAAGATCGAGGCCTCACAACTGGACCTCGAGCGCACGACGTTCGACCTGCACCAGTTGCTGCACTCGTGCGTGCGCCTGTTCATGCCGAAGGCGACTGCTGCCGGGATCGAGCTGGTGAGCGACGTCCAACCGGATGTCCCGCAGCACGTGATCGGGGATCCGCACCGGTTGCGGCAGGTGTTGTCGAATCTCGTCGGCAACGCGGTGAAGTTCACCGCCAGGGGCGAGGTGCTTCTCGTCGCGCGGGTGACGCAGCGTGGAGATGAGAATGTGGGAGTCCGCTTCTCGGTGCGGGACACGGGGATCGGGATTCCACAGGAGCATCTGGACAAGGTGTTCGAACCGTTCCGGCAGGTGGATACCTCCACCACCCGACACTACGGCGGCACCGGCCTTGGGCTATCGATCTCGCGACGGCTCGTGGATCTCATGGGGGGCAAGCTCACCGTGGAGAGCACGTACGGTGCGGGAAGTGAGTTTGCATTCGTCGTGGAGCTTCCGGTCGCTCATGGCCCGCGCGACACCATCGACGCGTCGCACGGGAACCTGCGTGGTGTTCGCGTGCTCGTGGTGGACGACCACGCGGTGAATCGCCGCGTCATCGTCGAGTCATTGCGGTGGGCGCAATGCGACGTGGCCGAAGCCAGCTCGGTTGCAGACGCGCTGGCCTCCGTCCGCGCGGCGCGGCGAAGACAGCAGCCGATCCGCCTTGTGGTCAGCGACGTCCAGATGCCGGAACGCGACGGGTTCTCCCTGGCGGAAGAGCTGCGGAATGCATCCGAGCTCCAGGAGACGCGCATCATGCTGCTCACGAGCGCCGGACAGCGCGGCGACGGTGAGCGCTGCCGGAAGCTCGGCGTTGCCGCGTATCTACAGAAGCCAGTTACGAGGGTGGAATTGCTCGACGCCGCCGCCGCGGCCGTCGCCGATCCCAAGGCGAAGCGTCGGCCCTCGCTCATCACGCGGCACATCATCGAGGAAACTCGCCGCCGTCTGCGCGTCCTCGTGGCTGAGGACAATCCGATCAATCAGGAAGTCGCTCAGGTCATGCTGCGCAAACGCGGGCATGTCGTGACGGTCGTCGAAGACGGCGCGCTGGCGGTCACCGCGGTGGCGAATGAAATGTTCGACATCGTGCTCATGGATGTCCAGATGCCGACGATGGATGGCATCGAGGCGACCCGGCGAATCCGCCAGGATCATCCACGACTTCCGATCATCGCGCTCACGGCGAGTGTCTCGAGTGAAGAGAAAGACCGCTGCCTTTCCGCGGGAATGACGGGCTACCTGACCAAGCCGTTCAAGCCACATGAGCTCTTCGCGACCATCGAGGGAATTGAGGTGGGCGATGGCGCCGCGGTGGCCGAGATTCTCGACGCGCCCGTCAACCTGAAGGGATTCCGCGCCATGCTGGCCGAAGCCGGAATCGAATCCGCCGGGGACGCGATGTTACGCGTGTTTCTCGAGGACGCGGTTAAGCGCGTCTCGACCCTGCGCGACGCCGTTTCCAGCAACGACCTGCAGGGCATTCGGCGCGCGGCGCACGGCATCAAGTCCGGGGCTGGTAACATCCGCGCGGACATTCTTGCCGCGCTCCTTGGCGAGCTCGAGGATGCCGCCGCTGAGGCGAACACCCAGGCTATCGCGTCGCTGATGCCGCGCGTGGACCAGGAATATGCGCGAGTGGTGGACGTCCTCGATGGTCAGCTCGGAGCGGCGGCAGCCTCGGATTGAGTGGCGGAGGGGCAGGACGTACTTTCCAATCTCGCATGCCGCCAAAAGACACTATTCTGATTGCGGACGACGATCGCGTCATGGTCGCCATGCTCGCAGAGTTCCTTCGCAAGAAGGGGTTCAACGTCGTCACCGCGTTTGACTCGATGCAGGCGATGCTGGGCGTCCGGAATACGACGCCGAAGGCAGTCGTGCTCGACGTGAACATGCCTGGCGGCAATGGCGTAGACGTGCTCCGAAAGATCCGTGCGATGAACAAGACGAGCCAATTGCCCGTGCTCATCATCACCGCCTCCACCGATCCGGGCATTGCGGACGAGGCGCGCGGGCTGGGTGCCGACGAATTCCTCACCAAGCCGGTGAATCTTCCGGAATTCCACGCGGCCTTACTGCGAGCCCTGGGACGTCCACCGGAAGAGACCGAGGGCGGACCAGCTTAGCCCACCCGCGCGAAGGACGCGACGCCGCTATTTCTGCTCGAGGCCCTGGAGGAAACGGACCGGGTTCCAGCGCACGCCCAGGGTGTAGCGATACGACGTCAGACGATACGGGACGCGGTCGTCCGGTTGCACGCCACTTAAACTGTACGGATGCATCCGCGAATGGAGCTGTGACGCGGAGGTGGTCAGCGACAGCGTGCGCGTGAGTGCGTATTCCAGCCCACCGCCAGCCACGGTCGCAACGCCGTGGCTGTAGCTGGTGCCGGGGCCAACGGGTGCCGTGACAGGATCGACGAAATCGAGGCCACGCAGCATCCCATCAAACGCATGGACGTAGGCGATGCGGAGATCCACGAACGGATACAGACGTCGCTCATTTCGCTCTGGACGGAAGCGAGTGCCCAACTCCAGTGTCTGAGTCAGCGCGGGGCCGCCAAACATTGCCGATGTCATGTCGAGCGTCGCGGACACGTACTTCATGACGCGATAATCCGCCCGGGTACCCATACCAAATGACGTCCACCCGCGGACGCCGCCCCCCTCGAATCCGGAGGTCACGACGCGGCTCACCATCGGGTATGTCTCCACCGACACCGGCAACCGCCGATAGTTCATCTCACGGGCAATCCCAGGTGGCAGTTCCGGCGTGGGAGTTGGGCGGGCAGGGCCGCCGCGGGGACGGGAGGGAATTCGCTGCGCCTCGCCGGTGGACGGGACCAGTGGCAGCAGAAGCACGAACGCCGCAAGTGTGATACGCATGGATGCCTCCAAAAAAACGCGTCCCGGGTACGCCGGACTTCTCTTACATTCTGGCGGACGTTTACGCGCGGCGCAAGCGAAAATCGACCGGCTCACCGTTCCATCTGATGGATGCGTCACACGGATACGATGGGGTTGCAGGGCAATACAGCCGTGCACGTTCCCCGAGCATTGGCGTCGCCACGGTACGCCGGTGGATGGAGGAGCTGCCGCGCGGCATTCGTCTGCTCGATCTCGCCTGCGGAACCGGAATTCCGCTCACTCGCGTGCTGGGCGAGGGGAATTACCGGGTGGTGGGTGCCGATGCTTCGCCGCAGATGCTTGCGCAGTTCCGCAGCAACATTCCGACGGCCCCGGCGGTCTGCGGTGCCGCTCAACGACTCGCTTTTCAGGACGCGAGCTTCGACGGCGCCCTTGCCTGGGGACTCCTGTTCCTTCTCGCGCCGGATGACCAGCGTCGCGCCATCATGGAGCTGGCGCGTGTGCTGACGGGAGGAGGCGCGCTTCTGATGACCGCCCCCGCAGAGCGGGGCGAATGGAAGGACGTACTGACCGATCGTACGTCCGTATCGCTCGGGGCGGACGCGTATCGCGACATGGGGAACGCGGCCGGATTCGACCTCATCGGAGAAAGTATCGACGAGGGGGACAATCATTACTACGCCTTCCGCCGCCGCATGCGCGGGTAACCACCTCAGTCGCTGAGTATCTATTCCCGCCGCAGGACTATTCCGGCTTTACCCGGTAGGCGACGACGAGGGGGCCGTCGCGTCCCTGGCGAGTGATCGGCCAGACGCGCAACCGCTGTTCTCCGACCGGCAGCGAAATGCCGCGCTGGGTCAGATCGGTGAGTAAGGCGCCGCCCCGAACCCACGTGCCAGCAGGAATCGAATCGAGGGCGGTACGGGACTCCTGTCCAAACACCAATGGCAGCGTCGCGCGGACGACCCCTTCGAATTTCCAGTCGAAGCGCGTACGAAGGGTCTCGGTATCAAAGTGCACTGTCACTTCCTGGCCGGCGCGGACGGCGTAGACGCTGTCCCCAAGGTCGTTTCTGCCTTCCGCGATGGTGGGCAGCAGTCCCTTTGGTGGCGC
>DASPMP010000327.1:0-6868 GCA_035626995.1 Gemmatimonadaceae bacterium | reverse complement strand
AAGCGTCACCCGACGTCGCTCGCGCAACGTGCAGCGTCTCGTGACCTATGGGGTGTTTTCCTGGATGAGAAATCCGCTCTATGTCGGAAACTTCCTCATCTGGATCGGTTTCGTGGTGGGGTCTGGGGTCTGGTGGTTCATCCCGGTGGCAATCGTCCTCTTCGCCGTCGAGTACTCGCTCATCGTGCGGTACGAGGAGGGGGTGCTGGAATCCATCTTCGGCGACGAGTACGTCCAGTACAAGGGACGCACGCCACGCTGGTTCCCCCGTCCGCCGGCCACGAAATCAACCGGACCGCACGACCTCGGCGAAGCACTCCGCAGCGAGGTCTCGACCTTCGCGCAATACGCGGCGCTGGCGGTGGCGTTTTACGTCAAGCACCGAATGACAAAATGACGCTTGTCGGCTTGTCGAAAAGCTGACAAGCTGCAAAGCTGACAAGCCAGGCTTCCTAGCTTCTTTGCGGCCGTCCCGGCGGCTCCGGCGACTGGAACACATCACGATTCTTCGCGATGTACTGCTTGAGGTTCGCCGGCACGTCTTCTTCCGGAAAGATCGCGGTCACCGGGCATTCAGGCTCACATGCGCCGCAATCGATGCATTCGTCCGGATGGATGTACAACTGATCCGGCCCTTCATATATGCAGTCCACCGGACACACATCCACGCAGGCGCGGTCCTTGGTGTTGATGCAAGCTTCGGTAATGACGTAGGGCATGTCGTGCCTCTGTGCTCCTGCGGCTGGAAGGCGTACGGTCTAAGATAATGAAATCCCCGGGATTCATGCAGATCACCGTCAACGGCAATGCACACGAGATCGAGCCGCGTGGACACGAGACGCTGCTCGAGCTTCTGCGCGACCGCCTGGGCCTGACGGGAACGAAGTTCTCCTGCGGCCGTGGTGAATGCGGGGCCTGCACGGTCCTGCTGGAGGAGAACAAACCGACAGCCGAGAGCCGAGAGCCGAGGCCCGATAGCCGAGAGCCCAAGGCCGTGTACTCCTGTCTCACCCTCGCCGCCGCGTGCGACGGTGCCGTCGTCACCACGGTCGAAGGACTCGGCGCCGACGCACTCCATCCGCTGCAAAAGGCCTTCATCGCCCGCGACGCGGTCCAGTGCGGTTATTGCACCCCCGGCCAATTGATGGCCGCGGCGGCACTGCTGCACCGCACGCTGCAACCGGATGACGACGCCATTCGTGCAGCGATGAGCGGCAACCTTTGTCGCTGCGGCACATATCCGAACATCGTCCTGGCAATCAAGGACGTGGCACGGGATCGCACGGATGGCTGACAAGCGTTTCGTCGTCACCAAAGTCGAAGTCGAGGGACGCGAAGAGACGAAAGTCGTCGAGGTCCCGGACTTTGATCCTGCACCCTGGACGGCGGACACCAGGCTCGATGTCGTTGGAACGAGCGTGCCGCGGATGGATGCGCTCGAGAAGGTCACTGGACGCGCCGTATTCACCGCGGACATCCAGCGCGCGTGGATGCTGCACACGGCCGTGATTCGAGCGCCGGTCGCGCACGGACGCGTATTGAGCATCGACTTTGGCCCGGCGCTCGAAGTGGCTGGTGTGCGCGCTGTGCTCGGGCGCGCGGAGGTCGACGACATCCGCTACGACAGCGGTCAGCTGTTCGACGAAACCATCCGCTTCGCCGGCCAGCCGCTGGCGGCCGTGTGCGCCGAGACCGCCAACGCGGCGGAGCGGGCGGCTCGGGCAACGATCGTCCGCGTGGACACCTCCCCGCACGCCGTGACCGCCGAGGATGCGTTAGCCGTCGATGCTCCCCTCGTACGATCGAAGGGCAATGCGAGCAAGAATTCACCGCGCGTGACACAACGCGGCGATGTCGACGCGGGGCTGCAGGACGCTGACGTTGTGGTGCATCGCGAGTTCCGCACGCCATCCGTGCTGCACACCGCGATGGAACCGCATGGTGCCGTCGCCGAGTGGAATGGCGATCACGTCACCATCTGGGAGTCGACGCAGGGAATCTTCAATACGCGCAGTGATGTCGCTGAGGCGTTTGGCCTGAAGCTCACCCAGGTGCGGGTCATCAAGGACTATATGGGTGGTGGCTTCGGCGCGAAGAACGGCGCGCACGCGTCCACGTACATCGCGGTCGCGCTCGCGAAGAAGACGGGTGCGCCTGTTCGCTGTGTGTACAACCGAGAGGGAGAGCAGACGGACGCCGGGAATCGTTCCGCGACCAGCCAGCGCGTGACCATCGGCGCGAAGCGCGATGGGACGCTCACCGCCATTCAGTTGCACGCCGAGATCGCCCTGGGCGTCAGCGGATGGTTCGCGGGGCCGGGAAAGATCTATCACGAGCTCTACGCGTGTCCCAACGTCCGCACGACTGAAGTGTTCGCGTATACGCATACGGGCGCGATGGCGTCGTTTCGCGCGCCTGGACATGTGGAAGGCGCGGTTGGACTCGAGTGCACCATGGATGCGGTGGCGCGCGAGCTAGGAATGGATCCTCTCGACCTCCGCCGCCGCAACTATGCCAGCCGCGATCAGGAGAAAGATCGTCGCTACTCGGACAAGAACCTCGACCGGTGCTACGACGAAGGCGCGCAGCGCTTCGATTGGTCAGGTGCGCGCGCCGCGGCAACGCGCGAGCCAGCAACGACAGTTCGTACCTACGCAGCTGCCACGGGTCCGCGCGTTCGGCGTGGCGTTGGTGTGGCTTCAGTCAGCTGGGGTGCCGGCGGGGGACCTCCCGCCTACGCCACAGTGCGACTCAACCCCGACGGCACGGTCGACGTCCTCACCGGATCGCAGGACCTGGGCACCGGCGCGCGCACCGTCTTCGCGCAGATCGCGGCCGAAACGCTCGGCGCTGACGTCTCGACAGTTCGCACGGTGCTCGGGGACACTGAGCGGCTGCCTTATACGGGCAACTCGTGGGGCTCGCAGACCACGGCATCCGTAGGACCTGCGGTGCGCATGGCCGCTGAAGCGGCGCGCGAAAAGCTCTTCGACGCCGCGGCGCAGTTCCTCGACACCGAGCCACAAAAGCTCGTCGCGACGCAGGGCATCGTCCGCATCGCGGACGATCCCGCTCGCGCCATGACATTTGCCCAGGTCGGCGAGAAACTTGGCGACGTCATGATCATCGGCCAGGGGATGCGCGGCCCGAATCCCAAATCGACTGCGCTGTCAGCCTTCGCGGCGCACTTCGCCGAGATCGAGGTCAACCTGGACACCGGACAAGTTCACGTCCTGCGTTTCGTGGCGGCCCACGACAGCGGTCGCATCATCAACCCTCGCCTGGCGCAGAGCCAGCTCGAAGGCGGCATCCTGCAGGGAATCGGCTTCGCACTGTTCGAGGAACGCATCGTCGACCGCGCGCTTGGGTTGCCCCTCAATCCGACGATGCACGACTACAAGGTGCCGACGCTGGCTGACACGCCCGTCATCGACGCGTTCTTCGTGGATAGCGTGGATGTCGTCGCCAATCACACCGGCGCGAAGGGACTGGCCGAGCCGCCGATCATCGGCGTAGCACCTGCGATCGCGAATGCCGTTGCGAATGCCATCGGCGTTGAGGTGCTGGAGCTGCCGCTGACGCCGTGGCGGGTGTTGAAAAGCCTGTCGGGGTGACGGTCGTTTCAGCTTGGCAGCTTGGCAGCTTGGCAGCTCGTCGACAAACCGACAAACCGACAAGCCGACAAACCGACAAGCCGTTAAGCCGGGCTTTACTTCTTGTTCAGCTCCGGATTGAACCGGTACAGCGTGACCGTCCGGCCGATCGCCTGGACGACTTCCGCGTCAACGGCAGCAGCGAGCTCGTTGGCCGCTTCCTTCGCCTTGACGTCCGCGTTCTTCGAAAACTGCACCTTCACCAGCTCACGCGTCGTGAACGCCTCGTCCAACGCCTGCTTCACCGCGTCCGTGGCGCCCTGGTGACCCACATGCACCATCACCTGAAGATGGTGTGCCTGTGAACGCAGCTCTGCGCGTTCCTTCGACGTCAGCGTCACTGATTCCTCGATGCCGACGAGACAGCGCGGAGAAATGGGTACGGATTGATGGGCTCCCCGTTCCAGTACTTTCCGTCCGATGGCATTCGCATCAGCTGGAAATGCAGGTGCGGCACGTTCTCGGGTGCGTTGCCCGTGGTCCCGACATAGCCCAGCGTGTCCCCACGCAGCAGTACCTTGCCGTCGTAAAGATTCCGGTGATACCCGTCGAGATGTGCGTAGTAGAACACGTAGCGTTCGTCGAGGTCCGTCGCGTACACGGTGATGCCACCCTTCGAGCTCTTCGAGAGCCGGAGCACGCGGCCATCCTGCACAGAAAGGACCGGAGTCCCGCGCGCAGCCATGATGTCGATGGCGTTGTGCCGGCGATCGCCACCGTCGCGCGCGTCGTCGAAGCTATCCGCCAGTGGTCGCCCGTCATATCCAGCCACGGGAAACTCGAAATTCCCAATTGCGCGTGCGTCCCCGGATGGCACCGACGCGGCTGTCGCCAGCGCAACGTGCGAGGGGTTGGCCTGCTGCGTGGCCGTCGAGGCCCGAGGCGCTGACGGCGCGGGCGCTGACGCAACCGTCCAGGGCGAGCGCTGAGAGCAGGCAGTGGCGGCGACGAGGGCCAGCAAAGCAATGCGCGACATGCAGTTATTCGACGCGCCGACCGGCGCGCGCGTAACTCCGCCCCTTACAGCCCGACCAGCCGCAGGATGCCCTGGAACCGCGCGCTCGACCGGATCGGGTCGAAGAGGGACGATCCGAGCGGCTGCACGGTGAAGATGCTCGCATGCGCTCGTGCCGCGCGCTCCAGGTTCGTCAGCGCGGTTGCTGTGTCACCCAATGCGATCTGGATCACGGCAATAGATGCCAGCGCGTCCGGTGCCCCGTTGCGGGTCAGCTGCGATACGAGCGCTTCAGCGTGCTGCCGCTGACCATTGCCGACGTAGGCGTTCCCGAGCATCCCCTGCACCAGCGGCGAGTTCCGGCTGAGCGCCATCGCGACCTCGAGCTCCTGGACCGCGGGCGCGAATCGACGTGCCATGAGATGTGCGCTGCCCAGCACCAACCGTGGCAGGAACAGCGCAGAATCCAGGTCCATCGCACGACGCGCCTGCGCGACGGCCTGCGCATCCCGGCGCGCGACCGCGAGGGTCATCGCATACGAGCTGGCGATCACCGGCGAGACGGGATCCAGCTCCGCGGCGCGGGACAACGACATCAGAGCCTCAGGCAGGCGGTTCCGAATCAGGAGTTGCTCGCCAAGCCACTGATGGCCCGCCGCGAATCGCGGGTCGAGCGTCACCGCCTTGCGCAGGTCCTGCTCCGCTTCATTCCAGCGCCAGCGTCCCGCAAGCAGCAGCGCGCGTGATGCGTACGCCTCTGCCAGGCTGCTATCCAGCTCGATCGCTGCAGTCGCCGCGCTGAATCCCGGCTCGAATACCGAATCCGGCGTGAGCGACGAATAGAGCGGCAGCACGCTGTACACGCCGGCGATTCCCGCCTGCGGTCGCGCAAACTTTGGATCGCGCTGCGACGCCTGCCGGAAGAGCGCTAGCGCACGCCTCAGCGGCGCCTCCCCCCGCCGCTCGAAGAAGTGTCGTCCGCGCAGGTAGAGGTCGTACGCTTCGTCGTCCGTGGTACCGCGCGTGTTCGCGACAGCGACCGCCGCGGGCTGCGTCATCTGTTCGCCGAGCGCGCCCGCAATCGCGGCCGAGATCTCGTCCTGCACCGCGAAGACATCCTTGATCTCGCGCTCGAACATGTCCGACCACACCATGAATCCGTCGTCCGTGTTCGTGACGCGTGCCGTCACCCGAAGCCGGTTCCCTTCGCGCTGCACCGTCCCCTCGAGGATCCGCCCGACATTCAGTGCCTTCCCGATCTCCTCGGCCGTGCTGAATTTCTCACGCGCGGACGCGGCCACGCTGCGCGACGTGACACGCAGGCCGGAGACCCGGCCCAGGACATTGATCAGGTCATTTGTCAGTCCATCAGCGAGATACACGTCCATCGTGTCACGCCCGATGTTCACGAACGGAAGCACCACGATGGATTTCGCGCGCATCTCGGCGAGCACGGCGCTCTGCTGGGTGACGACAGGAGCTGGCACCGTGGTACGCCGCAGCCACATGGCGGTCGGGATGCCAAGCGCCAGCACGACAACGGCGGCGACTGCCCAGACCCACCGAGGCCTGCGCGCCGCGGCCATCGGCGCGGATGCGAACGCTCCACTCACCATGTCCGGATGTTCGAGAAGCTCGGCGATCTCCCGCGCGCTTTGCGGTCGTTTCTCCCGCTCCTTCTCCAGGCATTGCATCACGAGCCGCATCAGCGCGGCGGGGACATCGGTGCGTAGTGCCGTGATGGGCGCGGGCGTCGCCGTCAGTTGAGCCGCGAGCAGTGCCTGCGGCGTCTTGCTCTGAAACGGCACCTGCCCGGTGAGCATCTCGTACGCCATGATGCCGAACGAGTAGATGTCCGCGCGGTGATCCGTCGCGGGATCGGCGGCCGCCTGCTCCGGCGCCATGTAGGCGGGCGTGCCGAGTGTAGTGCCGAGCTGGGTGAGCGCGCTTCGGCTGACAGAGGACCCATCCGCCGCGTCGGCCGCCGGCTGGTCCGGATCGGTGGCGATGGAACCGAGCACCGCTTTGGCGATGCCGAAATCGGTGACGGTGGCGGAAGTGCCCGCGAGGAGCACGTTGTCCGGCTTGATGTCGCGGTGGACGATGCCGCGTTCGTGCGCGTAAGCCAGCGCGCGAGCGACGTCCTTGAGGATGCTGACCGCGCGGCCGACTGTCAGGCGCCCGTCCCGCGCGATCCGGCCACGCAGCGACTCGCCGTCCACGAATGGCATCGTGAAATAGGGCATGCCGTCCACTTCGC
>DASPMP010000326.1:0-2118 GCA_035626995.1 Gemmatimonadaceae bacterium | reverse complement strand
GAAGCCGTCGGCCGACGCGTCGAACATCTCGAGCCTCGCGCCGAGATGAACCGGGCCGTCGTGGTCGTCGACATTGTAGACGTAGCGGGGAACGCCGCTGTCGTAGGCGACGGTGAACGCGCCATCCGCAGCGGAAGCGAGGGAGACGCGCTGTTCGCCATCGACGATGTAGTCGTAGCTCGAACCGGACCGCGGCTCGTTCGCGCGAAATTCGTCGACGACTTCGTCCGTTGACGAGAGCACCACGCCGTCGACCCGCGCCACGGGCCCCTCCGAGTCGAGCGACAGGCTGAGGTAGTGCGTACTGCTCCATGCCAGAGCCAGGCCCGATGCCGGCAGGCCGCGTACCTGCACGCCGGTCACGTCCGACTCCGCATGCGAATAGCCGCCATGAGCCGTCCCATTCTCGCCCAGCCGAATCGCCGAGACGCCGGATGACGATACCCAGGCCACCGCGAATCCGTTGCCGACCGCGGTTGCCGAGGGCGCATGCTCGTTCCCGCCCGGGGTCGCGGCATGGACGAGGAAGGGCTTGGTCAAAGCAGACCCGTCGGGCGCGAAGATGCGTGCGTGGATTCCCGCATGCTGGATGCCGTCGCCGCTCCAGGCGACAAGGAACTTCCCGTCCTCTGCCATGGCGACCGCGGGCTCGCCTTGATGCCCCGGGGCCGAGGTCACGCGGAAAGGCTTTCCGAGCGCGGTTCCGTCCTCAGCG
The DNA here is from genome assembly GCA_035626995.1 of Gemmatimonadaceae bacterium. GTDB lineage: Bacteria > Gemmatimonadota > Gemmatimonadetes > Gemmatimonadales > Gemmatimonadaceae > DASPMP01. The sequence goes on along the minus strand of DASPMP010000326.1, from coordinate 1,403 downwards.
AATCTTCGCGCGAGAACGTTGCCTGAGCCGGCCTCCGGATGCCGCTCCCACGCCACGACGAACTCGCCGTCCGGTCGCATCGCCACGTCCGGCCGCGTCGCTTGGACGGATTCATGAGGAGCTACCGGGAACGCATCGCTCACCGAGACGTCCGCCTGCACCGGCAAAGACCAGAGAAGCAATGCGAGGACGCCGAGTGACCGAAGCGGACGGCGACGTTCACGCGCCAGTAGCTGACCGGGGCCGCGCGAGTGATCCACGGGTGAGAACATCATCCATCCTCTCTAGCGCAGCTTCGGCCCCCCCTACAATAGGGGAATTTCGCGACCCGACATTCGAGCCCCACCCGCGATGCCATGGACGTCATTGACCGGGCGTCCTCTCCAGCGAGATGGTCCGAGCGCGTCGTGCTCGAGTGTGAGTCGACGCACGGGAGCTGCAGGTATGGCCGTAGCTATCGACACGCTTGCGTACGCGCGGCGACTTCGGGAGGCTGGTCTCAGTGAGCGGCAGGCGGAAGGGCACGCCGAGGCGCTCGCGGCGGCAATGACGGATTCGCTGGCGACGAAACAGGATCTTCGGGAGACGGAGGGACGCATCGACGTGCGATTCGCACAGGTCGATGCGCGGTTCGCGCAGATCGATGCGCGGTTCGACCATCTCGAGCGGCATTTCGACATGCGCCTGTCCGAGCTCGAGAAGCGCATCGACCTGCGGCTGCATGGAGCACTATCCGATCTCGAGCACCGGATGACGCTGCGACTCGGCGGCATCATGGTCGCGGGAATCGGGATTCTCACCGCTGTGGTCGGGCTGGTCTGAATTCTCGAGCCGTTCCTCCGTCGGCCACGCCCTCTTCCATGACGATGGGTTATCGGAGGCCGCAACATACGGGCGCGCCGCAAGTCACGCCAGTCTCGTGGCACCGCGATCGGGCGTCTTTATTCCTTCAGGGCGCGACGGGCTTCACATCGCCGAGAATCGCATAACCGTGCTATGGCACTGCGTAGGAACACGTCGCGAACGGCCGATAACAGAACTTCCCCGCAGCGAACTGCTCACACAGAAACCGGGAATCGCCGCAATCGTCTGCTGTCGCGCAATCCTTGACGCCGAACTCCGTGTTCGTCGGGTCCGGCAGGAGCGTGCCGAACCTGGATTCGTCCCGGTCGGTGCTGCAGTGCATCTCGTCGGGACAATCGGTGAGCTTTCCGTCGTCCTGCTCGCACCGCGCAGCGCAGACTCCCAGACCTGGAGGATGGGTGTCGTCCACCGGTTGGCACGCGACCGTCACCGGCGGGTTCGCAAGCGAATCGAGCCGATCGCAGAAGCGGCTTCCACCGACGATGCCCACTTCCGGCAGTTCAACGGGCTGGCCGGAATTGCACCACATCTCCGGTGTG
>DASPMP010000325.1:0-13707 GCA_035626995.1 Gemmatimonadaceae bacterium | reverse complement strand
CTGCTGCACGACGGCGACGGCTACGATCCGGACGGAGACCGGATGCAGACGGCGGAAGCACTTCCGGAGATCATCCGGTCCCTTCGCGCCCGCGGCTTCCAGCTGGTCGCGCTGTCGTGAACGCCGCATGGCTCCGCGTTGCGGCTCGCGTGGTCGCGGTGATGCTGGTCCTCTTTGCCGTCGCCCTGTTCGCGACGCGTGTGGAATGGACGGAAACCTGGCGCGCGATGCGTGGTGCGTCGCCAGCCATCTTTGCGGCGGCAGCACTCATCAACCTGGCATCGCTCGCACTGAAAGGCGTTCGCTGGTGGATCTTCCTCCGCCCAGTGGGGGGCACGTCGCTCGCGCTCACGTTGCGCGGGACGTTTGCAGGCGCGGCGCTGAATAACCTGCTGCTGGCGAATGTGGGTGAGCCGGCGCGGGTGATGCTCGTGGCGCGGGCGAGCCGAGTGCCGAGCGAACGAGTGCTGGCCACGCTGGCGCTCGAGCGGCTGTTCGAGTTCACCGGTTATGTGATGCTGCTCGCCGTCGCCGTCTCGGTGCTGACGTTGCCTCCCGACCTGCATCGTGCGCGTCCCGTCGCCTTCGGAGCGCTCGTGGCGGTCGCCCTCCTGCTCATCTACCTCGTCCGGCATCCGGCGTCGGCGACCGCGTCGCCAGCGGCGCGACTGACGATGCTGCAGCGCGCAGCTGCCTACGGACAAGGCTTTATCTCGGCGCTGGCGTCTTCGCGACGACGGTTCATTGCCGCGCTCGCGCTCTCGGTCGTTGTGTGGTCGCTGCAGGTGGCGACCTATCAGCTCACAGCGCGCGCCGCGCACTTCGACATTCCGGTCAGCGGGACCATCGCGGCCATTCTTTCCGTGAACATCGGGTTCGCGATCCGGGCGACGCCCGGGAACGTCGGCGTGTTCCAGGCCGTGTACGCACTGGCTGCGACCGCATTCGGCATGGACCGGGACGCGGCCGTGGGGGTGGGCATCCTCATCCAGGCGCAGCAGATCCTCCCGGTGACCCTGATTGGTGTGCTGGCCGCGCCTTCCCTGGTGCTACGGCCACGACATCTGGCCGAACCGCCGGTCCCGCCCGCTCGGGCCTGAGCCGTTCTGACCCTTGCCGAGTGAGGGGGCCACGCGTACGATTGCTGCCGCCCAAGAGGGCAAACAATTGAAGGCTGTACACTGACGTTGCACCCCCGTGGTGTCGAACGCGACGTGGCTCCGACACCGCACGAGAACTTCCAACCCTCCATGGAGTTGTCTCATGCATCGTGTCAGTACTGCCACTGTTTTCGCGCTATTCGCCCTGACTGCCTGCGCTGAGCCGCCGCTGACGTCAGAACCCGTTGGCCTTACCCGTTTCGGTGGAACGGCCGCCAACTTTGCCTCGGACGGCAGCGATTCGTATCTCGTCCGGTTCAAGGGCCAGATTCCGGCTGACTTCAGCGCGCAGGTCGCGAAGCTCGGCGGTGAAGTGATCTTCGCGCATGCCGGTGTCGGCATCGCCGCCGTCGCAGGAATTGGCGACGCAGGTGCCGCAACGCTCGCGGCGCACAGCGGCATCGCCGCGGTGGATCCTGACGCGTACACCGAACAGGAGTCGGTCCTGGCGTCTGATGCGACGGAAGTTGCGACGTCGCCCGAATCACCTGATGCCCCGAACCTCGCCTTCTTCTTCCCGCGCCAGTGGAACCACGCTGCCGTGGGTTCGGCGGCGGCCTGGGCAGCCGGAAAGCGCGGCAATGCCAACGTGAAGGTCGGCATCCTGGATACCGGTATCGACTACCTGCATCCTGATCTCGTCGGTCGCGTCGACCTCGAGCTGTCGCGATCGTTCCTGTCGGCCGCGGAGAATGCGCGCGTGCCGGCCGGTGCACATCTCGTCGCGGACCTGAATTATCACGGGACGCACGTCGCCTCGACGGTCGCCAGCAACGGCTACATCAACGCAGGCGTGTCGTCGAACGTCACCCTGGTTGGCCTCAAGGTGTGTGCTCCGGGCACCGCGGCGAACGGATTCCGCGGCACCTGCCCGACCAGCGGCACGCTGGCGGCCATCTTGTTTGCGGCGGACAATGGCCTGCACGTCATCAACCTAAGCCTTGGGGGCACATTCCTGCGCAGGCAGGCAAGCGCCGCCGGTGGCTTCGGCCCCTCGTTCCTGGCGACGATCAACCAGGTCTTCAACTACGCCAAGACGCATGGAACGACAGTCGTGGTGTCGGCGGGCAACAGCGCGCTGGACATCGATCATGACGGCAACGGCTACAAGTCGTACTGCAGCGCGTCTGCCGTAATCTGCGCCTCCGCGACCGGCCCGACCGACGCGCGGCGCAATGCAGCGGGCACGGCGTTCGTCCTCGTCGGTGGCGCCTACCAGGACATCCAGAACATCGATGCGCTGGCGGGCTACAGCAATTATGGCCGCTCGGCGATCAGCGTCGCGGCGCCCGGTGGCAACGTCCTTCCCGTGTGGCAGTCCTGCTCAGGCTTCACCATTCACACGGGCCTGACCGGCTGTCGCACCCGGTTCTACACCAGCCCGACGTCGTGGTCTGGTTCCACGGTCGGTGTCTCCGGCACCAGCATGGCGGCTCCGCACGTGACGGGTCTCGCCGCGTTGATCGCTGGCGAAGTGGGTCGCAGCCCGGCGCAGATCATGGCGCGTCTCCAGCAGACCGCCGACGATCTCGGTCAGGTTGGAACGGACCCGGCGTACGGCAAGGGCCGGATCAACGTCGCACGCGCGATGGGCGTGAATTGATCGAGCGCTTCAGCGTTTGAGTGTTTCAGCGATCAAGGAGGCGGCTCGCACGAAAGTGCGGGCCGTTTTCCTTTACCGGCCCTCGGCTCTCGGCAAAGCAGGTTGCCGGTTCGGCCGGTGTTCACAGCTGAGGGCCGAGAGCCGAGAGCCGAGGCTGTTACCGAGGCCACCCAGTCTGCGGCAGCCTCGGCGTGATCTTCAGCGCGTTCTTGTAGTACACCTTCTTCAGCACCTCGTCCGGCAGGTCGATGCCGTACAGCTTCCAGAACGCGTGGTAGTCGCGGTAATAATCGAAGTAGTCGTCGCGCGTCTCGAACACGCGCCAGTAGTACGGATACTCCTCGGGCTGGAATGAGTCCTTGCCGAAGAGGATTCGGTCCTGGTACTTGATGAAGAAGTCGCGGGCGACGCGCGGCTGACGGCCGATGTCATACAACACCGCGCCCATCTCGACGTAGAGATTCGGCATCGCGTCCAGCATCTTGCCGAGTCGCCCCAGGTCGTGGGTATGCCACCCCATGTGCGCCGCGACGAAGGTCGTCTTCGGGTTGCTGCGGAACAGGTTGTCCCGCTCCGTCATCAGCTCCTCGAAGTTCGGATGCTGGTCGGGCGAGATCGCGCGGCCGGGAAAGAGCGCCATCTCCAGCCAGCGCTCGTTCATGAAGTCATGCGGCAGGTAGAAGGCCGGCGGATCCGCCGTGTGGATGAACACCGGCAGGTTGAGACGCGCGGCCGCGTCCCATACTGGCTTCAGGTCGGGGTCATCGAGGCGCAGGCGCGAGCCGTCCGCCTTGCGCACGGTCTGGCCAAACCCCTTCCCTACCTCGCCGATTCCCACGGCGCCCGCGGCAACATCCGCCTCGAGCTGCGCGACGGCGCGCTCGGCCCACCCGGGTCCGACGCCACCAAGCGGAATCCCCGTGAAGATCCGCACGCGGTCCTTCATCGTCGGCGACGACGCAACGGTCGCCGTTGTGCGCTTCAGGTTGTCACCCGAAATGTTGTTCGCCGCGATCATGAGTCGGACGTTGATGCCGTCCAGCGTCTCTCGCAGGTTCTCCAGCGCCTCCACGCTCCCGATCTGTCCTTGCGGGTGCCCGTGAAAGTCGATCACCGGATACTTCGCCTTCTGCACCTTGTGCTCCGGCACCACGAGCATCGACTTCGGCCGGTAGTCCAGGATGCTCGGCGGCGTCTCGCGCGGCGCGAGGCAGCGCAAGGGCCGGATCTCCGTCATTCCCGGAGGACATGACTCACCAGGCTTGATTGGTGTGCCGCCACCGCCGGGCTGCGCATGCAGCGTGGACGCGACGGCCGTGAGCGAGAGGGCGACGCCAGGCAGGATGCGCCGCGGGTTCATCGAAATGGGCATGATTTCAAAGATATCACGCCCCTATCCCTCCGCGCGCAACGCCTCCACGGGATCGATGCGCGACGCACGCCACGCGGGCAGCAGGCTCGCGACCATCGCCGCCGACAGGATCACCGCGACCGCGCCCGCAATCGTCGGGACGTCCAGCGACCCCATGCCATACAGCAGCGTGGCGATGCTGCGGTGGAACAGCATCACAACCACGATGCCTGCGGCCGCGCCCACCGCCACAGGCACGAGCGCATCGCGCACCACGGCGCGCACAACGGCGCGGGCATTCGCGCCAAGCGCCATGCGGATGCCGATCTCGCGCACGCGCTGCGATACCCCGAAGGAGATCACGCCGTACACGCCGATGGCGGCGAGCAGCAGTCCCACCACCCCGAAGGTGGACATCAGCACGATGAGAAACCGGCCGGTGCGCGTCTGGTCATCCAGAAGGTCGCGCAGCGTGCGCACGTTGTAGAAGTCCAGGTTGCTGTCCAACGTGCGCAGCCGGTCACGCAGCGCCGCCAGCACCGGCGCGGTTGGCTGCGCGGTGCGAACCATCAGCGTCATCACCGTGGGTGAACGCGGCGGATACTGGAACATCGGCAGGTAGACATCGAGTCCGTCGACGGCCTCGACGTCCAGCCCCGCGTGCTCCACATCCGCCACGACGCCCACCACCGTGAGTGCCGTGGGGGTCGCTCCCTGCGTCATCAACTGCTTCCCGATCGCACTGCCGTTCGGTGCCAGCCGACGCGCGAGCCGCTCGCCCACGATGATCGATTTCGCCCCACTGGCCACATCCGTATCGTCGAAGTCGCGTCCCTCGATGCGGCGAATGCCGAGCGTCGCGAAGTAGTCCGTGGACACGTGGTGCCGACGCATCTGCAGCGGCTGCGGGTCGCTCACCCCCACCGGCACCAGGTGAATCGCAAACCAGCCTCCCGTGGGATAACTCGGTCCTTCCAGCGCGACACGCTCCGCTCCCGGAACCGCGCGCGCCTCGCGCAGCAGCTGCTTCGCGAAGGTGAAGACAGGCTCGTTGGTCTTGTAGCGGTCCGCGGTGAGATCCAGGCGCATGGCGACAACGCTGTCCGCGGCGAATCCGAGGTCCGTGCGCACGAAGCGGGTGAACCCCTTCGTCACGAGCCCCGCCGCCACGAGCAGTGCGATGGCGATCGCAACTTCCGCAGCCACCAGGCCACGACGATAGAAGTTCGCGCCCTTGCCAGACGACGCGCCTCGGCTGCCATCGCGCAGCACGGCGTGCGGTGGCAAGGTTGTGGCGTGCAGCGCGGGCGCCGCGCCGAACAGCGCCGCGCAGACGACGCTCAGCAGGATCACGGTGCCGACCACCGGCAGGTTGACGCCGAGTGTGGTGAAGCTCTGTAGCTCCACCGCGCCGGACGCCGCGATGAGTCGAGCGCCCCCCCACGCCAGCAGCAAGCCGATCGCGCCGGAGATGAGCCCGGTGGTGAGCATGTCCGCCATCACCATGCGCAGCAGTTGCGGCGTGGTGGCGCCGATGGCGACGCGTGCGGCAATCTCACGACGCCGTCCCGCCTCGCGAATGAGCATGAGGTTCGCGACGTTCGCGCATCCGATGAGCAGCACCAGCGCCGCGCCGATGGTGAGCGCGGCCAGTGGCTTCCGGAACGAGCCGAAGTACGCGTCGGCCAGCGGTTGCGACACGTACTGAAGCCCCTTGTTCTCCTTGGGGAATTCCTGCTCGAGTCGAGCGCTCAGCCCGCGCAGTCCCGTGTGCAGTCCCTCAGCGGTGAGTCCCGGGCGCTGCCGAGCCACCACGGACAGCCAGCGGAACTCACGCATCTGCAGGTAGTGGGGTCCGTAGATGCCACCGGCGAGCCCGATCGGCAGCCAGAGCTGCGCGTCATCGCCAACGCCATTGAACCCCTGCCCCGCGACGCCGATCACCTGATATGGCTGTTCGTTCAGGCGCAGCGACGCGCCGACGGCCTGTGGACTGCCGGCGAAGATCCGCAGCCAGAGCGCATGGCTGATGACGGCGACGCGCGCGCCGGGCGCGGACGACTCCTGCGCGGTGAACCAGCGTCCGGCGGCCAGGGGAACGCCGAGCGTCGACAAAAAGCGCTCGTTCGTCATCTCGGCGCTCACATGCTCCACGGCGCGATCCGTCGCGAGGTTGAACGGGCGCGGTCCGGTGATGGGTGCGACATGCGTGAACAGCGAGCGGTCCGCCGCCAGCGCCTCGGCGTCCAGGTAGCCGATGGGGTACGGACGCACGTCCTCGCCGTCACGATGCATCTCTCCCCGGATGAAGGCCAGCGAGCCCGCGTCGTTGTACGGGAGCGCATCGAGCAGCACGGCGTCCACGAGGGTGAGCACGGCACCGGTGGCGCCGATGCCCAGTGCGAGCGTGGCGATGATGATGGCGGCGAACAGCGGCGCGCGGCGGATGCGCCGCAGGGCGAGGAGGAGATCTTTCAGCATGGACAGTTGGACACTTGCCGGGCGCGTTGGGATGCACAACAGTACCTTCTTCAGCAGACCCTCACGGCATCCCACATATATGTCCCAGGTCAACCGCGTTCGACTCGCACTTGTCCTTCCTGGCCTCCTGCTCGCCGAACCCATCGCGATCGCGAGCGCCCAGGATTCCACGATCGCCCGCGTCGACCGCGTGTTTGCGGCCTTCGACCGACCGGGTACGCCGGGATGCGCGCTGGGGGTCTATCGTGACGGTCGCCTGTTGTATTCACGCGGCTATGGACTCGCGAGCATCGCGGACGGGACGCCCATCTCGGCGAAGACGATCTTCGACATCGGATCCACGTCGAAGCAGTTCACCGCCGCCAGCATCATCCTGCTCGCGCAGCAGGGGAAGCTTTCCTTCGACGACGACGTGCGCCGCTTCATCCCCGAGCTGCCGCAATACCAGAAGCCGGTCACCATCCGGCACCTGCTGCACCACACGAGCGGCATTCGCGACTACATCGGGCTGCTGACGCTCGGCGGTGCCGACATCGCCGGCCGCACGACCGCGAAGGATGCGCTCGACGCGATCGTTCGCCAGAAGGCGCTCAACTTCGAGCCGGGCGCGGAGCATCTCTACAGCAACTCGGGCTACTTCCTGCTCTCGCAGATCGTGGAACGCGCGTCGGGGAAATCGCTGCGCGCCTTCGCCGACGAGCAGATCTTCCGTCCGCTGGGGATGACGTCCACGCACTTCCGCGACGATCACTCCATTCCCCTCCCCGGCCTGGCGCTGGCGTATGCACCCGGTCCATCCGGATGGGACGTCGACATGTCGAAGTGGGAGCAGACCGGTGACGGCGCCATCTTCACGACCGTCGAAGACCTGCTCCGCTGGGACAACAACTTCTACGACCCGAAGGTTGGCGGCGCGAAGTTGCTCGAGGAGTTGCATCGCACGGGCACGCTCACGAGCGGAGCTTCGCTCACCTACGCGGCCGGGCTGATGGTGAACGACTTCCGCGGCCTCAGGTCCGTGAGCCATGGCGGTTCCTGGGGCGGATACCGCGCGGAGCTGGTCCGGTTTCCGGACGAGAAGCTTTCCGTCGCGACGCTCTGCAACGCAGCCAACTCGGCGCCGGGCAACCTCGCGCGTTCCGTCGCGTCGATTTATCTCGCCGACAAGCTCGCACCCATTGCGCAGGCGAGCACGCCCCCGGCGTCGACGGCTCGTCCGGTGGTGACGCTCACGGACGCGGAGCTGCAGCAATGGGCAGGCACCTACCGCAGTATGGCGAACGCCTCGCCCCGCGTCATCGTCGTCGAAGACAACAAGCTCGTGGCGACGGTGGGGCAGAATCGCGTGTCCCTCACGCCGCACAGCGCGACGGAGTTCACGGTGACCCTTGGTGACAACCCGATTCTCCTTCGCTTCGAGCGCGGTCCGGACGGCCGCCGCATCCGCCAGTGGAACGTTGCGACCTCGCGGGAAGGACCGGCGTTCGAGGAAGCGACGGACACCGGCCCCGTGCCGGCGGCCTACGCCGGCGTGTTCTGGTCCGACGAGCTGGCGGCGGCGTTCACGACGACCGTCACCGATTCGACGCTGCAGCTGAAGCTGCCCGACGGCCGGTCCCCCACGCTCCGGCGCATCCGCGACGGCCTGTTCGTCGCCGGTGGGATGACCGTGCGCTTCGATGCTCCGGTCGACGGCCGGATCAGCGGCTTCGCGCTCGACCTTGGCCGCGTGCGCGGGATCCGCTTCGGGCGACGCGGAGACTGAGCCGCGCGCTTTCCTACTGTCGCAGGATCTTCTCCATCGGTCTCCCCTTCGCGAGCTCATCGACCAGCTTGTCGAGGTAGCGGAGCTTTCGCATGAGCGGGTCCTCGATCTCCTCGATCCGGACGCCGCACACGACGCCGGTGATCTTGCTGGCGTTCGGATTCAGTGCTGGCGCTTCCGCAAAGAAGGTCTCGAAGTCCGCCTTTCGCGCAATCTGCTCCTCGAGCGCCGTGTCACTGTAGCCCGTCAGCCAGCGGATCACCTGGTCCACTTCCTCCTTCGTGCGGCCCTTCTTCTCGGCTTTCTGAACGTACATCGGATACACGCTGGCGAACGCGGTGGTGAAGATCCGATGCTTCTTTCCAGTGTTGTCTTTCATGACCTCGTGAGTGACTGATGAGAAAACACGACGGCACCCGCGAAAGCGGGTGCCGTCTCTGTATTGCTCAGTCGCGACGACAATGATGTCTCGACTCAGCAGGAACCGCCCATGGTCGTTATGAACTTCGAAGCGGTGGCCTTCGCGCCGGAATGGTTGTACGCCAGGAGCTCCATGAAGAAGGGACCCGAGGAGCTCCACTGGAATGTAGATCCCTGGGCGACGACGTTGCCGTCCACGCTCCATTCATAGTAAGCATTCGGCATCGCGGTGCTGGCAGTCCACGTGCACAGCATGTCCTGGGGAACGTGTTTCGGACCATTGATGGTTACGGTGTACGTCGACGGCGTGGAGTAATCGAACGTGGTGGACAGATGGGTCGCGATGGCGTCGGTGTTGTTGAATACCGTGACGCAGTTGGCGACGCAGGAACTTCCCGAAAAGGTCCCGCTACCGCCCCACAACCCGCCCAGCGCGACATACGCGCCTGAACCTGGCGTCGCAAAAACGGGAGATCCGCTGTCTCCAAAGCCGCTGGACATGCCTCCCACCTCGTCCGAACACAGCACCATCGAGCCTGCTGTCGACGACCGCGCCACACAGGTCGCCGAAACGGTTCCGCGCGTCCAGCCAGTCGTTACGCCAACCTTGTCTACACTCAGCCCCACGTATGGCAGGTATGTGGGATTGGCGACGCTGTTGGAGCCAGCGTAGGTGGTCGATCCCGGTGTGCTATTCGTACCGACAGAAGACGTGAACGCAACCCGCTTGTCCATGTGCGGATAATAGGACACGGCCACCAGCAGGACGTCGGCCCACGTACACAATGAATAGGACCCGCACGCACTGTCGGTGCGATTCCACGCCGGGTTCGACTGAACGTATCCGACGATGTCGGCATTGCTGCTCGTGTTCTGCCTGATCGCCCCTCCAGTCGTGCCATTGCCCATCCCTCCCGGATTGCAATGCCCCGCCGTCAGAAATCCTGATGTGTTGGGACCGTCGATCGAGACGTTGAAGCCGATCGTGCAGTAGTTGCTCCAGTTGGATGGATCGTGGCGAATGAGGATGCCTCCCATTAACGGTCGATATTTGTTTGACAGGCTGAGAAAGTGCACCGGAGCAGCGGTTTCATAGATCAGCGCGCCGGAAGGCACATCGAGGGATCGTGCTGCTGCGCTGAACGCGGACTGAGCTGCACCCGGCTGGACCAGTATGCGCACTCGGTTGCGGCGCTCGTCGGCGTCGATGCCAGCAAAGCCCGGAATGCCACTGATCGTGGGAAGGAGCTGGCGCTGCCATGCCACGAGCTGGGAGAACGAGAATTCCGCCTCCCGGAACGTGACGCGCTGGCCGTTGCTCAGTCGACCGCGAAACGCAGGGTCGACCCGGAGGGAAGCTGCCCCTCTGGCCAATTCGCGCTGCACGACTCCGCGATCGCGACCGCGCGGGACAAACACTACGATGTTGTCGCTCTCGTCCTTGTACATCCCGCCCAGCCCGGGGATGCTGCCTTCGAGACGAAGGAGTTCGTCCTCGAACCCACGCATCCGCCGCCCCTCTTGTGCTGCGCGCACCTCTGCGCCGGCAGCGCCGGACGGCTCCAGCCTGGCCGACGGGCCTTCGGATGATGTAGGTGAGTCTGGGGAACACGCAGCGATGGCCGCTGCCGCGGAGAGATAGAACAGCCGCTTCATGACGCCCTCCTGACGGCATCACGCCGCCATGGGATGTGGAGTACCGCCGTCGACTCGGCGGCGAGTCTGACGGCCGGCGCCGCCGCTGCAAATTGTGTGCACGGCATTGCGGCTGGGTTAATGAACCTTAAGAATCGCTTTCGAAGCAGAGCCAGCCTTAGGGGACTTTGATCCTTTATCGGCGCGCTTCGCAGGCGTCGACGTGACGCGCGCTACATTCAAAGGGTGCTCCGCGAGGCGTACGTGGTACTACCACTCACCGGTGGACGATACAGGATCGGTTCGGATCATCCGCGTCGGACAGCACGGCGAGGGGTGTCCGCCAGCCAGTCACGCCGCGCTGACTCGCCAGCCGCCTGGAAGTAGTCGAAGCAACGGGAGATGCCAGGGTGCGCGAGCCGCCAGAGATCCGGCGCTTCAGGCGCATCTTGCCCTTCCCGTGCTGTCCGAGCCATCGTTTACCTCAGGCAGGCGGGCGTGGATTGACCTGAAGCTTGGGCAGCCCCGAAAACAGCGCCGCCGCGGCATGCAGGGCGCTATCTCCTCCAGCGTTCCGTGCGCGCCGTGCGTTCGACCAGTATCATAGGATGAGTCATCCTTCCTCCCTCGACTTCTACACGGGGTGTGTCTTGCGATCCTTCCGTACCCTCCTTGGCCTCGGCCTGCTCGCAGCCAGCGGACTCGATGCCCAGCAAACCAGCCGAACCGAGCCCGTAACGGGGCTGCGCTCCAACTCAACCGGTTACCACGCCCTCGTCGGTGCGCGTGTCGTCACCGCGCCGGGCCAGGTGATCGAGAACGGCACCGTGGTCATCCGCGACGGGATCATCACCGCGGTCGGCCGGAACGTCGCGCCCCCCGCCGGCGCCCGCGTCTGGGACCTGAAGGGGCTCACGGTTTATCCGGGCTTCATCGACGCCCATGCGGACATCGGCGTTGGCGCGGTCCCGCAGGGGGGTGACGTTGGCCCCACGCACTGGAATCCCCAGGTGCGCGCCTGGTTCAGCACCACCGCCAACTTCAAGGACGACACCACCCGCCGAGCGGCGCTCCGCTCGAATGGCTTCGCCACGGCGCTCGTCGTCCCCAAGCAGGGCATCTTCCGCGGCCAGGCCTCGGTGATGAACCTCGGCGACGTCGGCGTCCGCGAGCGGGTGCTCCGTCCTGACATCGTCCAGTCCATCGGCTTCCAGCGCTCCTTCCAGCTCGGCGGGGGCTACCCCAACTCGGCCATGGGCGTCATCGCGCTCATGGAGCAGACCTTCATGGACGCGGACTGGTATATCCGCGCCCGCGACGCCTGGGAAAAGGGCGGCCGCTCGGTGCTCCCGCCGGAAACCAGCGAAGCGCTCCAGGCGCTCGCCACGGTGGTGCGCGGCCAGCAGCCCGTGCTGTTCCAGACGGAAAGCGAAGAGGATTACCTGCGCGCATACAAGCTCGCGGGCGAGTACAAGCTCGTGCCCTGGTTCCGCGGCAGCGGCCAGGAATACCGCCTGCTCGACCAGCTCCGCGGCCGCACGAACCCGCTCATCGTGCCGCTGAATTTCCCCGACGCGCCCAACGTGGCGAATCCGGAGGCGGCGCTCGACGCTACGCTGGGGCAGCTTCGCCACTGGTACCTCGCGCCGACCAACCCGGCGCAGCTTGCGAGCGCGAACATCTCCTTCGCCCTCACCACGGACGGCCTGCCGTCCCTCAACCAGTTCCTCCCGAACCTGCGCATCGCGGTCGCGCGTGGACTAACACCGGACCGCGCGCTTGCCGCGCTCACCACCGTGCCCGCGGGCTGGCTGGGGATCGAGCGAACGCACGGCACCATCGCGGCGGGCAAGGTGGCCAACCTTGTCGTCGCCGAGGGGGACATCTTTACCCAGGACGCCGCGGTGCGCGACGTATGGGTGCAGGGCACCGCCTATGGTGTCACGCGTCCTGCCCAGATCGATCCGCGCGGGACATGGACTATTGCGACGACGAGCCCGGACGGCTTCCCCGCCACGCTGCGGATCGAAGGTCCCCTCAATCGCATCAGGGGCACCATCGAGAAGTCCGGTACCCGCCCGATCAACCTCGCGTCAGCGCGCGTGGTGACCGAGACCGGTCGCCTCGAGGTGACTTTCGACGGTGAGCCGCTCGGCTACCAGGGCACGGTCACCCTTACCGGCGCGGTGCGCGACGAAAGCTTCTTCGGATGGATGTCGCTGCCGAACGGCACCGACCCCTCCTATACTGGCACGCGGACGGAACCCTTCACGGGACCGGCGCGCGGCACGGTGGCGGCGAAGGTGCCGAACATCCAGCTGCCGTTCATCCGCCCCGCAATGGAATTCGGTCGTGCGGGGCCACCGGCGCAGCCCGCGAACGTCCTCGTTCGCAACGCCACGATCTGGACGTCCGGCCCGCAGGGGAAGCTGGAGAACGCGGACCTGCTCGTCCGCGCAGGCAAGGTCGTGCAGGTCGGCAAGAGCCTCTCCGCGCCGGGCGGTGCCATGGTCATCGATGCCACTGGCAAGCACGTCACGGCGGGACTCATCGATCCGCACACGCACTCCGGTGTGAGCGCCGTGAATGAGAGCGGCTTCGCGATCGTCCCCGAAGTGCAGATGGGTGACGTGGTGACGCACAACAACATCTGGTTCTACCGGCAGCTCGCCGGCGGGCTCACGATGCAGATGATCAAGCACGGCTCCGCCAACCCGATCGGCGGCGAGAATGTGTACGTGAAGAACCGGTGGGGCTCCCTCCCCGAGGAGTACAAGATGCAGGGGGTGCCACGTACGGTGAAATTCGCGCTCGGCGAGAACCCGAAGCGCAGCCCCACGCGCTATCCCAACACGCGCATGGGTGTGCAGGAGATCATCCGCGATCACTTCCTGGCCGCGCGCGACTACGAGAAGGTGTGGAAGGCATGGGAGGCGGATCGCTCGAAGTCCGGCATCCCGCCGCGCCGGGACATGCGGATGGAAGCGTTGCTCGACATCCTCAACCAGAAGCTCCTCGTCTCGTCGCACGGCTACCGCGCCGACGAGTTCCTGGCGCTCATCCGGCTCGCCGAGGAATTCGGCTTCCGCATCCAGACGCTGCAGCATGGCCTGGAGGCGTACAAGCTCGCGCCCGAGCTCAAGAAGTCAGGCGTGGCGGCCGTGATCTGGAGCGACTGGGGCGCCTTCAAGCTCGAGGCGTACGACGCCACGAACTACAACGCGCGCGTCCTCATCGAAGCGGGGGTCGTCACTTCCCTGCACTCCGACAACTCCGAGATCTCCACCCGGAT
>DASPMP010000324.1:0-5281 GCA_035626995.1 Gemmatimonadaceae bacterium | reverse complement strand
TGAACCGCGTTGATGAACTCACCGCGGTCCTCGATGGCCTGGGCATCCTCCATGGTCAGTCGTGTCTGCTGATCGGCGATGACAACCCCCATGCCACGCTGCTGACCGGGCATCACCGTCAACAGTGTGGTGCCCAGCGATGAGATGCGCGCCTTCACCGCCGACTGCGCGCCCGTCCCGATCGCCACCATGGCGATGACCGCGGCAACGCCGATGACGATGCCGAGCATCGTCAGCATCGAGCGCAGCTTGTTCGCGCGCAACGCACCCAGCGCGACGGCGATCGTCTCCCCGAAAAGCATCGCTGTCTCCTAGCGGCCGCCGGTCCGTCCACCGCCACCAGCTGGCGCGCCGCCCATTCCCGGCACGCCGCCGCCCATGTTCTGGCGAAAGCGGTCCGTCTGCTGCTGGCGCTGCGCCTGGAGCGACAGTGATGCGAGCAGGGCGACCTCTTCACCTTCCTGCAGGCCGCTCACGACTTCTGTATAGTCAAAGTTGCCCGCACCGAGCATCACCGAACGGGGCTCGTAGGTCTTTCCTTTCACCACGAACACCAGCCCGGGGCGAATCGTGCGTCCGCTGCGTCCGCGTTCCGGACTGCCGATCTGCAGCTGCGGCTGTGGACCGCCGGCGGGATTCGTAGCCGCGCGTTGCGCGCCATCCGTCTGTCCGCCCTGCATGCCAGCCTGCATCGAACGCATGCGGCACGCGCTTGCCGTACGCGCATCAACGCCGAGTGCCGCATAGATCTTCTGCTGCTCCTCGCGAAGTGCGCCACGATCCGCAGCAGGATCGCGCATTTGCTCGCGGAGTGCATCGAGCTTTTTGGTTTCGGTTGGCTTCTTTGCGAGAACCGTCGTCACCGCCGCGCATTGTTCGTCGGTCACCTGCGGCATCTGGAACCGGCCTCCCTGGCCGGGACCCTGCTGTGGCAGCGCGACTTCGCCAGGCGAGAGGGTCGTACGCGCGCCGCCCTGCTGGCGCGCTCCGGTGGAACTGCCTGCCGCCGCACCGGGCTGTGCACCCGCCGTGTTTGCCGGCCCGCGGTTGCCGAAGCCTCCGCGACTGGCGCGCAGCTCTGCCTGGACACTGTCCGGGTCGAGGCCGAGCAGCGGTGCCGTGGCAATCGCCTCACGCATGTTCTTCACCGCGTCGTTGGGAATCGAGAGGACGCCCATGCGGCGGTCGATTTCCACCTGCACTTCACCATTCATCCCCGGCTTGAGCGCGCCGTCGACGTTGCTGAGGGTGACCAGAACGGGGAACATCGTCACGCCCTGCTGGACGACTGCCTGCGGCTCGATCTTCTCCACCAGACCCGTAAACCGCCGATCGGGATACGCGTCGACGATTACCGTCGCCGGCTGTCCCGAACGAATCTGCCCAATGTCGGTCTCGTTGAACTGGGCGCGCATCCGGACCCGTGTGAGGTCCGCCATCTTCAACAGCGTCGTGCCACCGGTGGACGACCCACCGGTGGCCGACGTGATGACCATCCCCTGGGAGACGGTGCGTTCGATGATGGTGCCGGCCACTGGCGCGGTTACACGAGCATCATCGAGCCGCTGCTGCGCAAGGTCGGTGTTCGCACGGGCGCGAATGAGCGCCGCGCGTGCGTTGGCGTAGTCGAGCGCGGCCGTCTCGTGCTCCTGCGCGGTAATGACCTTCGCCTTGAACATCTCGTCGGAACGACGCTTCTGTGCCTCCGACACCTCCAGACGCGCCTCCGCGGCGGCTTCGTCGGCCTTGGCCTGGTTGTACTGATTCTGGACGTCGCGCGTATCCACCTGGACGAGCAGGTCACCCGGCTTCACGAGCGCCCCGGTCTCGACATTCATCTGCGTGATCATGCCGGACGCCTTGGATTTCACTTCCACGACGTTGATCGGCTCCACCACGCCGTTGGCCTGTGCGTCGATGACGATGTCCCGCCGCTGCACGGCAGCGGTCTGAATCGAAGCGGTGGGGGTCTTGTTGCGACTACAGGCCGGCGCGATGACGACAGCGGCCAGGCCAACGAGAGCGAAGGTGCGCTTCATGGTCAATTGAGGTCTCGGCCGATGATCGCTTCGATCTGTGCGCGCGCGATCCGGTAGTCCTGACGGGCCTGGATCAACGCGGCGCGGGCCTGGTTGAGCTGCGACTGCGAGGTGAGGAGATCGAGCAGGGTGGAAGCGCCCAGCTGGTAGCGCTGCTGCATGACACGAAGATCTTCTTCGGCCGCGAGGACCGAGGCCTGCTGGATTCTGATTCGCTCTTCGGCGGTCCGAAGCACACCGATCTGCTGGATGATGCTCTGCTGCGCCGCAAGTTGCGCGTCGCGGAACTGGGCTGCCGCGTTGTCTTCAGCAACACGCGCACGAAGCACCTGGTCTTCCCGATTGAAGTTGTTGAACAGAGGGAAGTTCATGCTGACGGTGAAGCTCCGGCCGTATGCGTACGGGCCAAACGTGAGCACGTACGAGCTGTCCTGCCGGTTGCCGCTGTAGTTGAACGACAGATTGATCGTCGGCAGGTATGCGGTCTTGGCCGCAAATTCCCCTGCGCTTGCCGCCCGAAGACTGCGCTCCGCCTGCACCACCGCAGGGCCGCGGCGCGCCAGATCGGCGAGCGCGATGCTATCGAGATCGGTAACGACCCGTTCCAGGGTATCCGCGGGGTTGGCGGTCACCATGAACGGCGTGCCAACGAACCGAGTCAGCGACGCACTTGCCACGCGGAGATTGTTCTGCGCAGTGATCAGGGCGAGTCTGGCGTTGCCAACCTGAATGACCGAGCGCAATGAGTCCGACATCGTCGCGGCACCGGCCTGGACGCGCGCGACCGACGCGCGCAGCTGCGCCTCCGCCTGTTCGAGCTGCGCCCGAGCGGCAGATTCGGATTCACGCGCCGCGAGCACATTCGCGTACTCGCGCTTTACCGAGAGCGCGATGTTGAAGCGCTGTGCGATTTCATTGGCTTCCGCGGCGTCCACATCGGCCTTCGCCGCTTTTATCTCGGCAAAGCGACGACCACCGTCGAACAATTCGAGTCCTGAGCTGAATCCCATGGAGTACTGCCATGGAGACGACGCCTGCGTGACTGGTCCGCGCAGCGGATCGAAACGCTGACCGCCCTGCTTGCGCTGCTGCATGCTCATGGAAAGGCTGGGCAGGAACGCGCCGTACGCGGACCGGACTGCCGAGGCGGTGGTGCGCAGCTGGCCGCGCGCCTGGACTGCTGCCGGCGAATTCCGCTGCGCGAGTGACACTGCCTCGGTCAGCGAAATGGGCCGCAGGGAATCCTGTACGCTGGGCAGGGTCGTCTGGCCGCCGGCAATTGCAACCGGGAAGAGCGGGAGCACGAACAACTTCTTCAACATCTTTGATCTCACTTACATGTAGGAGTGGACTTGCCCAGCGCGCGCAGGCTGTCGCGACGCACCCTGGCCAGGCTGTCGCGGCGCTGCTGCTCCGATACCCGCTCTTCGAGCTTGAGGCGCTGCGCCGGCGTCAGGATCTGCAGGACCTGCTGATGCGCCGCTTTCTTGATGGAGTCGAGTTGCGGCCCCATCGGCTTCATCAGGGCTCCGATCTGGCAGTTCCGCGCATCCAGCAAGCTGTCCATGGTGGCCTGTTGTGCCTCCGTCAGGGCCAGATCCTGGTACATGCGCATGCGGGGTGCCCAGTGCTTGCCCCTGGACGTGATAACCCGATCCGCGGAGAAGCCGAGCACGCCGCCCACGAGCACGGCGCCGAGGAGGAACATGAGTGCGGTTTGCTTGGAACGCTGCATGGCGATGTGTTCCTTAACGAGGGGTCATGAGGTAGCGGAACGTCGCCTCACGCTGTTCCTGCAGCACGGGACGCACGGCCGTCTCGACAGGAAGTGCAGTGGGCGTCAGCATCGCTTCATAGGTCACGATTTCCTGCGCCTGATGGGCCCGGAACATCGCTACACCGGCGGCGAGCAGCATCACGGCGGCAGCGGCGAGTGCCGGTCGCATCCAGCGGTCCAGTTCGTCCCACCACGCGATGGATGGCGCCGAGGTCAGCCGCGAGAGAATCCGCGCCTCGAGCCCGCGCCAGTACCCGTCGTCGCCTGGCGCCGCATACAGCGACCGCAGGCCACGCGTGATCTCCGCGTCGTCTCCGCTATCGGGGTGCAGCTTCAGATGATCATTCATGTATTGCTCCGCAGGTTCTTCAACAGGCGCCGCAACGCGGCGCGCGCATGATGCAAATCCGATCGTGCCGTCCCCTCGGGAATTCCGAGCATCGAGCCGATCTCTCCGTGTGTATACCCCTCCACATCGTGCAACACGATCACTGAACGCTGTCGATCGGAGAGATTGGTGAGCGCGTCACTCAAACGACGACGCAGCTCATCCGACTCCCCGGGATCGCGGAAGGGCAGGGCAACCGTTTCCGGCAGCTCATCCGCGTCGCGGACCTTCCGGCGCCGGACGAGGTCCAGCGCGGCATTTGCCACGATGCGGTTGAGCCAGGCACCGAAGGGCTGGTCTGGCCGGAACCGATCCAACGCGCGATACGCGTGGAGGAATCCGTCCTGAACGGCGTCTTCGGCATCCTCATGCGAAAGCACGATCGCACGCGCCACTGCATACGCCCGCCGCTGGTGCAGGCGGACCAGTGCCGCGAACGCCGCATCGCTGCCCTTCTGGGCGGCGATCACGTAGTCGCGCTCGCTCGTTCCGTTCGCTTCGTCAGCCCGCACGGGCCGCTGAAACTGGGGAGAAAGCGAGATCGCTGCGGTCATGCTCTCCGGAAAAGAATGTCCTGCCAGAGTTACGCATTCCCGCGGGCGTCCGTTGGGTCAGCCGGCGGCGGAAACGCCTGCGAGGCCGAGTGCCGTCGCTTCGGCGCGCATGGCGTCGATCACGAACTGGATGTGGGTGTCCAGCTCCACGTCCAGCTCCTGGGCTCCCAGGATGACGTCGTCCCGATTGACGCCACGCGCGAACGCCTTGTCCTTCATCTTCTTCCTGACGGAACGGACATCCACTTCGTTAATGGACCGTGACGGCCGCACCAGGGCGGTGGCGGTGATGAGTCCAGTCAGCTCGTCGACGGCGAACAGTGCCCGGGCCATCCGCGTCTGGCGCGGCACGCCACTGTACGTCGCGTGCCCGAGGATGGCTTCGAGGATGTCTTCGGGCCACCCGCGCTCCCGCAGGATCCGCACGCCCTCCGCCGGATGCCCTTCCGTCGGCGAATGCTCGGCGTTCGGGAAGCGCTCGTAGTCGAAGTCGTGAATGAGGCCGGCGAGCCCCCAGCGCTCG
>DASPMP010000323.1:0-16785 GCA_035626995.1 Gemmatimonadaceae bacterium | reverse complement strand
CCGACGGCGGAGCGTCATGGCGTAACGCTGTGCATGGAGATGCTGAACTCCAAGGTGGACCACAAGGACTATCACGCCGATCGGACGGCGTGGGCCGTGGAAGTCGTGAAGGGCGTCGCGTCACCACGCTTCAGGCTTCTGTACGACATCTACCACATGCAGGTGATGGAAGGCGATGTGATCCGCACGATCCGCGAGAATTTTCAGCACATCGCCCACTTCCACACCGGTGGGGTGCCCGGGCGCAACGAGATCGACGATACGCAGGAGCTGAACTACCCGCGGATCATGACGGCGATCGCCGATCTCGGCTACACCGGGTTCGTGGGACAGGAATTCATTCCGCGCCGGGCCCCGCTCACGTCCCTTCGCGAAGCGTATCGGATCTGCAACGTGTGATGCTCATGGCACCGGCGAGCATACGGCCTTGCCGGGGCAGTCGGGATTGATGGGCTCCATGCCCAGGCGGCGCAGCTCCGTGTTGAAGGCGACGAGATCCCGCGACAAAACGCCTCGCAGGCGCGTCGTCTCCACGTCCAGCAGCCTGCTGTACTCGGAAAGAAGGACCGACGTCACTTCGGTGGGCCGACCATCGCCCAGGTTCACGATGCGGTTCAGGTTCGCAAGCCGGTTATTGATGCGAATGGGGAAGTTCAGCGGATCCTGACCGCTCTGGTTCTTCACCTGATAGATGTCGTCTTCGACGTCGCTCAGGTTGGTCGTCAGGCGGGTACCGGTCTGGTTCAGGCGCGAATCCGAATTCTTCTTCATCCGATCATCAGCCTCGCGCTTGATGTCGCGGATCTGGATCACCGCATTGTTCGCCTCGCTCACCTTGTCGCGGATCCTGAGCGCGAGCTGGAACTGTGCGCGAAGGTCTGCGTCCGTGACGTCGGTGAAGAGGGGATTTCGCCGAACGACGAACGGGCGGACCTGCTCCCGGCCGTCGACCGTGAGACGCACGCTGTAGCGCCCGGGCGGTGCGGACGGGCCTGCTGTGCTGGCCCCCCAGAGGATCATCCCCGGAAATGTCGTCGCGCCGGGATAGCGGAGATCCCAGTTCGTGCGTTGGATCCCCGCGCGTGATGCGAGCAGCGGCGTTCCAGGGACGCGGGTGGCGCTGTCGGACGTGTAGCTGCGGACAAGCCGGCCGGCGCTGTCGAGGATGTCGAGCTTCACCTGCTGCGCTGGTTGCTTCAACCAGTATGTGACCGCAAGTGGACCGGCGCTGCGAGTGGCCGTCGCGGGGGTGAAGAGAAATGCATCCGCGGCGTTCGCCACGGCGGGGCCATACTGCCGGAGCGGTCCGATGTTGTCGAGGATATAAAACCCACGGCCATGCGTGGCGATGACGAGATCGTTGGCTTCGACGACCAGGTCCGACACGGGCACGTCCGGCAGGTTCAATGCGAGCGATTCCCACGATGCGCCATCATCGTACGAGATGTAGACGCCATGCTGGGCTGCGGCGTACAGTAGCCCACGTCGCGTGGGATCCTCGCGGACCGCATGCACCCAGTCGTCGGCCCGAATTCCGTTCACGATCCTGGTCCATGTACGGCCAAAGTCATGTGTGCGGAAGATGTACGGCGCCTTGTCGTCCAGCAGCGGCCTGCGCACCGACACATAGGCGGTGCCGAGGTTGAACGCGGATGCGTCGATCTGGCTCACGCGCCCGAATTCCGGCATGTCCTTCGGCGTGACGTTGGTCCACGTGGCTCCGCCATTTCGCGTCACGTGAATCAGACCATCGTCGGAACCGGTCCAGATCACGTTCACGTCCCGCTTCGAGGGACCGATGGAAAAGATCACGCCGTAGATCTCGGGCCCATTCATGTCGCCGGTGATCGGACCACCGGAGTGTCCCTGTCTGGTGGTGTCGTGGCGCGTCAGGTCCCCGGAGATCGCGGTCCAGCTCTGGCCTCCATTCGTCGTCTTCCACAGACGCTGTGACGACGTATAAAGCACGTTCGGATCAACAGGAGAGAAGATGATCGGATAAGTCCACTGCCACCGTTCCGGCATGGACTTGGCCGGCTCCCCGGAGTAGTGCCACGGATACGGATTCACCTCGCGGCGCTGTCCTGTCCGGCGGTTGAACCGGTCGAGCCATCCGCCGTTGTTCGTGCCCGAAAAGAAAATGTCGGGGTCCTTGGGGTCGGGTGCGATATACCCTGGCTCGCCGCCGCCAGCCTGGTAGGAGACGCGCATCGCCCCGCGTGTTGGCTCCGGTACCGCGCCCTCGGGAAGGCGAGGCTGCTGGCCGCCGCCACCGCCACCACCACCGCCACCGAATCCAAAATTCTGGCCGAAACTGCTCGGGACGCAGAGCGTGGAGTTGTCCTGCTGCGCACCGCAGACGTGATATGGCAGGTGTTTGGTCGTGGCCACGTGGTACCACTGCGCGGTAGGGAAGTCCTGATCGCTCCAGGGTGCGCCCGTCGTGAACGACACAGCGCCACCGCCGTCATTTCCATCCACGAGATGCGTCGCGTCATCCGGATCGATCCACAGATCGTGATGATCGCTGTGCGTGCCGCCGAGGTTGCGGGTGGTGCGTCCCCCATCTTCCGAGCGGAAGAGGGAGACGTTCTGCATGTAGACCACGTCCGCGTTCTTCGTGTCGGCGAAGACGTGCGTGTAGTAGAAAGCCCGCTGACGGATGGCGCGATTGTCATTCACCAGTGTCCAGGTACCGCCGGCATCATCGGACCGGAACAATCCGCCCTTTTCATTCTCCACCAGCGCGAACACCCGATTCGGATTCGGGTCGCTGACCGCGACGCCAATGCGTCCGATGACACCGGCAGGAAGCCCCGGGTTGCGGGTGATCTCGGTCCAGGTCTCTCCGCCATCCGTGGACTTGAACAACCCGGATCCGGGTCCGCCGCTCGACATCGTGTACTCCTTGCGGAACGCTTCCCACATCGCCGCGTAGATGACGTTGGGATTGCCGCGCGCGAAGGAGATGTCGATGGCGCCCGTCCTGTCGTCACGGAACAACACCTTGCGCCATGTTTGCCCACCATCGGTGCTCTTGTAGACGCCCCGGTCCGCGTTCGGCTCGGAATGCTTTCCGAACGCCGCCACATACACGATGTTCGGGTTCGTGGGGTGGATACGGATCTTCGCGATGTTCTCCGACGACGCAAACCCGACATGCGTCCATGTCTTGCCCGCGTCCGTGGACCTGTAGACGCCGTCGCCGGACATGATGTTGCCGCGAATGCACGTCTCGCCCATCCCGATGTACACGATATCCGGATTGCTCTCGCTCACCGCCACGGCGCCGACCGACGAGCTTCGGATCTGGCCGTCGGTGACGGGTGCCCAGGTGTCGCCACCGTCCATCGTTTTCCACAGGCCTCCACCGACGGCGCCGAAATACGCTTCCCTGGGGCGTCCTTTGACGCCGCTCACGGCGATGGAACGACCGCCGCGGTCAGGGCCGATGGACCGCCATCGGTAGGAGCTCAGCAGCGTCGAGTCGACGGCGGCGACGGCACTGGTCCGCGCGTCGGCGTGACGATGAGCCAGGGCGCCGGCGGCGCCGGCGAGAAGTGCGACGGAGAGGAAGGGCAGGGAACGGCGCATCGAGTCCTCGTGGGTATACGGCGAGGGGAAATTGCCTCACTCGCCGTACGACGACAACCGCCGAATCGTTGGCCGAAAACGCCCTGGTCTAGTGGTGACTCACCTTGCAACCACGATTTACCAACTCGAAACGCTCATGCAGCGCGGCAAGAGACGGCTTCACGTCGGCGTCCGTCCCGGTGGCGACGAGGGAGGCGAGCGCCCGCGAGTCGGCCTTCACCTTCGCGATGTTGGTGCGGTTCTCCGGCGTGTCGCACGCCGAGGGAATCGCCGCCGCCGCCCAGGCATCCGCTGCGCCCGCGAGTTTTGCTGCCTGCGCACGAACGGGGGCGAGGTCGTTCTTCTCCTTCGCCGGATGCCACACCCGCATCATGACCATGTGGTAGGCGTCCAGCTCCTTCCAGCCGCTCATGTGCTCGTTCGAATGGCCGGCGGACGCGCTCGGCTTATCCTTCTCGACCTTGGCTGGTGCGTGTTCGTGCTGCGCCGCGGCGGTGGAGAGGGCGCTGAACGTGAATGCGACGACGAGGAACGGCTTGAGCATCGAATGATCCATTGAGAAGGGACGCCATGAAATATGGCGCCCCCCCGGGGCAGCGCGTAGTTCAGTCGTACCGCAGCGCTTCGGTAGGTGCCACGCGGGTTGCGCGTCGAGCGGGCACGAACGACGCCAGAAAAGCGACCATCGCAAGGAAAATCGCGACCATCGCGAATGTCGCGGGATCGCTCGGCGCGACGCCGAACAGGAGCTTTTCCATCAGTCGCGTCAGATAAAAGGCACCTGCAAGCCCCACCGCCACACCGATGATGGCCGGCGTCATCCCCTGTCGAACGATCAGGCGGCGCACAACCCCGGCGCTGGCGCCAAGCGCCATGCGAATGCCGATCTCCCGGGTGCGCTGCGCGACCGCATACGCGAGCACGCCGTAGATGCCGATCGCGGCGAGGACCATCGCCAACGCTGCAAAAATCGACAGCACGGTCACACTCACCCGCGTCGCGGCGATGTCGGTTGACAACCGTTCGGTCATCGTGGCGACGTCGCTCAACGGAACTTCGGAATCCACACTGCGCAATGCCTGGCGCACGCTCGGGACCAGCGCCATCGGGTCACCGTCGGTCTTGACGGTGACGTATACCGAGCGTCGCGGCGCCTGCGCGATTGGCAGGTAGATCTGCGCGTAGGGTTTCGCGGCGAGACCCTGCTGCGCAACGACGTCTGCAACACCGACGATGGTCCACCATCCTGCCGTGTCGGCGGGATTGCCGAAGGTGACGCGCATGCCAATCGGGTTGCGGCCGGCTGGAATGAAGCGCCGGACCATTTCCGTATTGATCACGGCGACATCCCCTGCGCCATCAACGTCCCGCGATTCGATGCCGCGCCCCTGGGTGAGCCGAATCCCCATGACCTTGAAATAGTCTGGCGAAACCGTGTACGGCTGGACATCAATCGGCCCGGTATTCGGATCGCTCGCGGGAAAGGGCACGTTCTCGATGGCGAACGATGCGTAGCCAATGCCGAGGGTGGGTAGCGTATTGCTGACGGCTACGCCGCGCACCCCGGGGATGACACGCGTTCGCTCCATCAGCTGATCGTAGACGGCGGGCAACGCGCTCGTCTGACCATAGCGTGCAGCCGGGAACCCAGCCTGGTACGTGAGCACGCCGCGTGGATCGAAGCCCGGATCCACCCGGTTGAGCTTTTCGAAGCTGCGAATGAGCAGACCCGCGCCGACGAGCAGTACGACCGCAAGCGCGACTTCGGCGAGCACGAGCGAATTCCGGAATCGCGTGACGGCGCCCCCCGCTGCCCCACGCGCACCTTCCTTGATGGAGTCGTGCAGCCGGTTCGAGACCATTCGCAACGCCGGCGCCAGGCCGAACAGCAGGCCAGTGACCAGTGAGAGCAGCAGGGAAAATCCCATCACCGCCAGGTCCACGCGAACCTCGCCGATGCGAGGGAGCAGACTCGTATTCGTGGAGCGCAGCGCCCCGATTCCCCACACGGCCAGCAGCAGCCCCAGCCCGCCGCCGATCACGCTGATCAAGACGCTCTCGGTGAGCAACTGACGCACGAGCCTTCCTCGGCTTGCGCCAAGCGCGCTGCGAACGGCGATCTCACGCTCCCGGGCCGCCGCGCGGGCGAGCAGCAGGTTCGCCACGTTCGCACAGGCGATCAACAGCACGAGTCCCACAGCGCCAGTGAAGACGAGGAGTGCCGGACGCACGTCCGCGACGGTGTCCTCGTGCAACGACACCACTTCGGACTGGAAGTTCGCGTTCGTTCCGGGATATTGCACAGATAGCCGTTGCGCGATCGTGGCGATCTCGGTGTCCGCCTGCTCGATGCTCACGCCGGGCTTCAGCCGGCCAAATGCATCGAGATATTCCGAACGCCGGTGTGCCGTCGGCGTATCGGTGCGCGCGGGACTCCACACATCCTTGTCACCGGCGAAACGAAAGTGAGGCGGCATCACGCCGACGACGGTGTACGGGCGTCCACTGAGCGGGACGGTTGATCCGACGATGCCGGCATCTCCACCGAACTGGCGCTGCCAGAATCCGTGGCTGAGGATCACCACCAGATGTTCGCCGACCTCCTCTTCGGGACGGAACGCCCGGCCCAGCATTGGTTGCACGCCGAGGGCAGCGAAGAAGTTGGCCGTGACACGGTCCCCGCGAAGCTGAACGGGCTCCTCTCCACCCGTAAAATTGAATGCAACCGAGTGACGCGCCGCGACATGTTCGAACGACCTCGCCTGGTCGCGCCAGTCACGGAAATCCGGCAACGAAAGGTTGGCGCGCCCATAGTTCGGATACTTGCCCCAGAGCACGGCAAGCCGCTCCGAGGTGGGGAAGGGGAGCGGCCGCAGCAGCACGTTGTTGACGATCGAGAAGATCGCGCTGTTCGCGCCGATGCCGAGGGCGAGGGTGGCGATTGCCGCGGCTGCGAACGCGCGGTTCTTCCGCAGTGACCGGAAGGCATAGCGGATGTCGGACTGCAAGCCGATCCACCAGTCGCGGCGACCGCGCTCGGAATTGCGTTCGGCGCGCTCGTGACGAAGATCCCCGACGATCCGTTGGACGTCGCCAAAGCTCTCGCGGGCGCGCTGGCGTGCCTCGTCCGCCGGCAGCCCCTGCTCCATGAATTCCTTGGTGCGCATCTCGAGATGGAACGCGAGCTCGTCGTCTACGTCCTTGCGCGCGTTGGGAACAACGTCGGTCAATCGAAATGATTTCTTCATGCGATCGCCAGGGCGCGGGCAACGGCGCCGGAGAATTGCTCCCACCGCTTTCGCTCGGTTCGCAGGTAGCCGCGGCCACGCGGCGTCAGCGAGTAATACTTCGCCTGGCGACCCGTCTCCGACTCACGCCACTCCTCGCTCAGCAGCCCCTTGCGTTCGAGCCGGTGCAGCGCGGGATACAGCGCGCCTTCCTGGACGACGAGGACATCCCCCGTGGTTTCGCGGATCCACCGGCCGATCGCGTAGCCGTGACTTGGCCCCCACGTGAGGGCCTTGAGGATGAGCAGATCGAGCGTGCCTGTAAACAGGTCGGAGCCGGCCATTCGCGCCTCGGAGAGTGATACCTTGGCCAGATAGGTATCACCGCGACAAGCCCTATGTCAACAAGGGGTGGATAGACGGGCATTCACGCGCCGCGATCCGGCGCGAATGCGACGCGCATCGGTTCGGTCTGCCCGGGGAATGGTGCTTATCCGGGCAGGATGGTCAGGCGATGCGCTGTGACCCTTCGGAGGAAAGAACGCTCGAGTGATGCGCGCAGATCCGATCGAAGGCGTCGGTGTGAACCGCGGTGGCGAGGGTGGTCTTCGAGTAGGCGCATAGCAACGAGAACGCATAGTGCTCCGCCGTCGCGTTCCACAGCGCCTCGAGCTGCAGCGCGCCTTCCGCCATCCCATCTGCCCAGAGCAGGTCGACCATCTCGCCGTACAGCCGCATCATGACGTACTTCCGATTCTTGCGCAGGCTTTCCAGGACATTGCCGACCGTCGCGTCGAACAACTCCGCGCTCGGCCGGTTGCCTTCCATGAAGGCGCTCAGGGTATCGCGCGCATCCAGCCACACCGCGTCGCGACCTTCCACCAGGCTGTCGGGATCAACACCCATCGAGCGCATCGCGGCCTTGAACCCTTCACGATGTGCCGGCGTCGCGATCACCACGATCGGCTGACCCAACCGAACACCCTCTACGAGATACGACGCGATGGACTTCTCGAGGAACGCCTGCGTCTCATAGAACTGCACATCGTGCGACGGCACCCAGGCGCGCAGCGGAGCTGACGGTGCAGCAGCCTGTGCGGCCTCGAAGCCATCGCTGGACTGGAGTTGATCCATTCGCTTTTCACCTGGGGTTTCGGCCTCCGGACCAGCGCCGAAAGCCTGAACAGCATTGAAGTTATGCATGCATGCTATGTGCCCACCAGCACATAGGTTAAACCGGCCTTCAGCCGCAGTTAAGGCCGCACCCTGGCTACCTCCTCTGCACGCTTCAGGGCATTGAAGGCGTTCACGATGCCTCCTGTGGCGGACAATTCACTGAACGGGACCGTCTGTCCCCCTTCGCCGGGACGCACGACCTGTCGATCCGGAAGCTTGGTCGCCGATTCGAGGATGATGTTTTTCACGTCAGCGGCGGTGAGCGTCGGGTAATACGACATCACCAGCGCCGCGACTCCGGCAACGACCGGAGAGGCCATGCTGGTTCCGCTTTCTTTCTTGTACGTGCCGCCGGGCGCAGTCGACTTGATGTCGTCCCCGGGCGCGAAGATGTCGACGACGCCCTTGCCCCAGTTCGAGAAGCCGGCCACCAGGGAATCGCGGCCCCGCCACGACGTGGCCCCCACTTCGATCCAGTTCCGTGCGCGCCCACTGCCATCGATGTAGGCCGGTGTCGGAAAGCTCGAGGTCGCCGCCATGTCGGCGCCTTCGTTACCGGCGGCGTGGATCATCAGGACGCCTTTCGAGTCCGCGTACTTCACCGCGGCGTCTACCTCAGCCTTGAATGGCGAATGCGCCTTGCCGAAGCTCATGTTGATGATGTGCGCGCCATTGTCGGCGGCGTAGCGGATCGCGTTCGCGATATCCTTGTCACGCTCGTCGCCATCCGGGACCGCGCGCAACGCCATGATGCGGACATTCCGCGCGATGCCCTTGACCCCCAGACTGTCCAGCGCACCGATGATCCCGGCCACATGCGTCCCGTGCAGTGGCTCAGGTCCCGTCACATCCTCGTTGCCATAGCGTCGAACGGACGGATCGGGATAACGATCTCCGACGATCGCACGGGGATCGAAACTGGTGTTGTATCCATACCGCAGCTGCGATTGGTACGCCTTCTTTGCATCCGCAAGCTCCTCGTCATCGATGCCCATGGACGCGATCTGGAGATAGATCCCACGCGCCTGGCGAACGGTGTCATTCGTTGCCTGCAGCGCCTGTACCTTCGCTGCGGTCAGTGTATCGGTCCGCATCACGCGCTTGAGGTACGGGACCACTTGTGCCAGCAGCGCTTCGATCTGATTGATGTTCTGCAGCGTCTGCTCGACGTTCGTGCGTTTTTCCTGGAGCTCGGCAGCGAACTGACCGCAGCGCTCCCGCAGGTCGGCCCGCAGCGAGTCGCGACCGGCGGGACGTCCGCACTGGGCTACAAGGCGCGTCACCTCGTACGTATCCTGGGAGACATTCCGGCCGTCGGGACCGCCGATCAGGTTCCAGCCATATACGTCGTCCGCATAGCCATTGTTGTCGTCGTCACGATCGTTGGCGGGCGTCTCGCGCGGATTCTTCCAGAGTTGTGGACGCAGCTTGGCGTGCGCTGTGTCGACCCCATTATCAATGACTGCCACGACCACGATCCGGGCGGGCGCCCTGCCTGTCAGCAGCTCACGCTCTGCGCGCAGGAGGGAGATGCCCTCAAAGCCATCTGCGGCTGCGTCGAGCAGATGCCAGTTATCCGGCGCTTCGCGCACGACCGGTTCGTTAGGAGCCGGCGTTGGCGTCGGCGCGGGCGCTGGTGTGGGAGCTGGAGCCGGCTCAGTCGCGGGCCACTGACGCGGTGCGCAGGCGGAAAGCGCAAGCGCGAGAACGACATAAGGGACACGAATTCGCATCAGCCAAATCTAGCAGTGCGATTCCGGGATATGTTCAGCCTCGCATCGGAGCGTTCGGGTGGACTACCCGACGACCTTTGCCGTTGTCGCTGCCTGGCCAATGTGCCGGTAGGTATGCTCGGCGCCGTGTGAAAGCAGTCCCAGGACGGTGGAGGGCAGCTTGGCCCGCCCCACCTCGCGACCGTCCAGCAACGCCGACTCCGGTGTTTCGCGAAGCTGTTGAAGGGCGCGCTCGATGGCCGCGGCGAAGTCGTCCATGAGCTGCTCGGGAGTTGCTGTCGACGCGTCCATCGATTTTTCGTTTGCGAGCGTCGCCAGCTGCGCTTCCGTCAACGCTTCGCCCCGTGCGTACGTGAAGAGCCGGTCGAGGCTGCCCATGGAGTGCCGCACGTGGAAGCCAACCGAGGCAGCGCCCCGGGGCCGGGCCCAGACGGCGTCCGCACCGCGGCTGTTCAGAAGACCGCGGACGTCATTGCGGCACTCGATCAGGGCGTGCGCTACATGCTGCAGATACGGGGAAATTCCTGCAATGGGGCCCTGAAGCCACACCGGACCGGACGACACAGTAGCCATGTCTGGAAAGCTAAAGAGTTGGACATACTTTCCTGACATGCGCCTACAACAACTCGTCTCACGCGTCACGGTCCCACTGCTGTGCATCGCCATCACCGCACCGGTGACGGGCGCTCAGCAGCAACAGCCCGCCAATCCGGTCCAGATCGCCATGCGCGATGCGCAGCGACTCGACAGTGAAGGTCGGCACGCCGACGCCCGCGCGATTTTCCAGCGCCTCATCGACTCGGCGGCGACACCCGCCGCCCGTGCCGCTGCACAGCGACGGATGGCGATGTCGTGGGGGTTCGAAGGCAACTGCACGAATGTCGTGCGCTATGAGGAAATGGTCATCGACTACTGGAAGACACGGGAACAGGCCGAGCCGCAGAACGCGTTCTACCAGCAGGGGGAGATGGCTAATGAAGCGGCGCGCGTCTGCGCCGACGCCGGTGACCTCGACACGGCCGAGCGCATGTATCGCCGCGGGTCAGAGCTCGGCAATCGCGAGCCCGAACCCCGAACACACCCGCGCAGCCTCTGGGACTATCGCCTGCATCACGCGCTCGCGCGCATCAATGCACGCCGGGGCAATCGGGACGAGGCGTTGTTCCAGTTGGAATCCGCCCGTCGCGCGCTCGATGCCGATCCCGAAATGGCCCGCCAGCAGGAGCGCTTCTATCCCTATCTGGTGGGATACGTCGCCCTGTACGGCAATGATCTCCGCACGGCAGAGAATGAGTTGACTCGGGCGATCGCAATCGACGGCAACGAGCGGGACCCGTTCCAGCACCTGCTGCTCGCGATGACGTACGAGAAGAAGGGGGATCAGGCGAAAGCACGCGAGTTCTATCTGAAGGCGTACGAGCTTGCGACCGCGCACAACCCACCGGCGGTGCACACGCGTCCGACCGCTCGCAAGAAACTCGGGCGTGCGACGCGCTAGCGGCCCTCGGCTCTCCGCTGTCAGCCGAGGCCCTTAGCCGAGGTTGTTATGGCTGGAGGTACTTCGCGGGAATTGGATTGTCCCTGCGCTCGGAATCCCACAGGATCGAAAGCACGTACCAACGCTTGCCGTCGCTGACCAATTGAATCGAGTTGATGCCGCGTGCGAACGGAGCCGGATCGGTCGGTTTTGCTTTGCTGTCGTACGCGCTGAAGACGTGCGCGATGGCTCCGTATTGCTCGACGCGCCTGCCAATTTCCCGCTCGTAGAATCCGCCCGCCTCGAGCTGCGGACCGATCGTCGTCGCGTATTCCTCCGGCGTGAGGACACGCATGACCTGCATGCTGTCGGGACGGCGGGCCGTGGGCATCAGCCGGGCGCCTGGCGCGAAGAGGGAACGGAACCGGTTCCAGTCCCGTTTTTCGCCAGCGGGACCTGAGATCACCGCGTAGAGCGCCGCGATGATCGCGTCCACCGATGCGACATCGGCGGGACGTGCCGGTGTTGCGCTCGTCGGCGGCGTCGACAGCACGCGACGCGTGTACGCAATGCCGTCCGGCGTGTCGCCAACTGCAAGGTGGCCAACCACCGCGCGCGTCATGAGATCCACGATGGCCACTCGCCCCTGCCGGCTGAGCGACTGCAGGGCATACCGGCCGTCGGGAGTGATGGTGATGCCCTGTGGTCCGCCGGCCGCAAACGAGATCCGGCCGATTTCGTTCCTGGTCGCGCGTTCGAGTATGCGCAACACCTGGCCGTTCAGGTCCGGAAGCAGGACGAGGCTTGCGTCTGGGGAGAAGAGCACGCGATATGGCCAGCCGAACCCTTCGGCGGCGGTCGTCACTGCACCACTCGCGACATCAATCACGCTGATCCTGCCCGTCGCGTTGCTTCCGACCCACACCTCCTTGCCGTCGGGTGTGACATTGATTGCTTCCGGCGTCGTTGGAACCGGCCAACTGCGCCGGTACTGACCGGCGCGAAGATCGAGCTCTGACACGGTGTTGCTTTGCATGTTTCCCGTATAGGCCATCGCGCCATCGGCCGTGACGCCAACCATGTGCGATCCATTTCCCTGGGTCGGCACCACGCGACTGATGGTGCCGGCGAGCACGTTTACCATGACCACGTTTCCGGTGGTTTCGCTCGTCACGGCCACGACGCTGTCGCCGGGCAGGAAGACAATCCCGTGAGGTCGCGTGTACTGACCGAGGTCGATCGTTCTCGCCACCCGCAGCAGCGGAAGATCGATGACCGTCAGCGTCCTGCCCGGCGCACCACTGTAATCCGTCACGACAGCCCAACGACCGTTCGCTGAGAGCACGACTTCGTGCGGACCATTTCCAGTCGGGAGGGTGGCGAGCGTGCGGCCGCTGCCCACGTCGATGATGGTGGCAGTGGAAGGTCCCTTATTGGTGACAATGAGGGTACCGGTCAGTCCTGGTGCCTGCGCGCAAACCGGGGCCGCAGCGGCGGCGAGAATGAAAAGGTGTCGGAAGTCCATGGTCCGAAAGTACGTTCGGGACTTCCGTTAGTCACGCACCGCACCGGGATGGTGCCCGCCTGCAACCATTGGCGTCGAAGGACACCCTAACAGCACATGCGCCAGATCGTTCGCTCTCTCAGCCGTGATCCTGCGATGGTCATCGCGGTCGTACTCACGTTTGCGATGGCGATCGGTGCCAATGCCGCCATGTATGGGCTGGTGACGCGCCTCATGCTCGCGGCACCGGTGGGAGTGTCCTCGCCCGAGTCCCTGGTGCGCACGCGGCTGACGACTTCGTTTCCGGAATTTCGCGAGATCGCAGAACGTCGCGACGTGGTCACGAGCGCGGCCGCGGTGCGGGACCTGTCACTGATCATCGGCGCGGGCGAAACTGCGACGGCGGTGCAGGGGGTCGCAGCCTCGGGCAATTATTTCGCGGTGCTCGGCGCCCGGCCCGTGTTGGGCAGGTTTTTCGCCATGGATGACGATATCCTTCCGTCGGGCAGTCCAGTGGCGGTCCTGTCGTACGTGTTCTGGAAGAAACACCATGCTGGCGATCCGCGCGTGGTCGGATCGGCCATCTCCATCGATGGACAACCATTCACGATCATCGGCGTCGCTGCACCGGACTTCACGGGCGATGCCATCGCTCGTGTGGATGTCTTCGTGCCAATCAGCGCAGCCATGCGCGTGCGGGACCCCCAGTGGTGGTCGAACGCAGACATCCACGTTGTCGAGGTGATCGCCCGGCTTGCCGAAGGGCTCACTTCCGACGCGGCGGCAGCCGCCCTTGGGCGGGAGCTGGATTCACTCATTCCGTCCGAGGTCAGGCATTCCAACGAAGCCCGTATTGCGCGTTGGCTGCTTGGCGTCTCTGTGGTGGTGCTCCTGATCGCGACAGCGAACGTGGCGACCCTGCTGCTACTGCGCGCCCTGCGGAAGCGGCGCGACATCGCCGTGCGCATGGCCCTGGGCGCGGGACGCGGTCGCATGGCACGGCGGCTCGCCGCGGAAAGCCTGCTGCTTGCACTCGCCGGAGCGAGCGCTGGCCTCTTCATTGCCGGTCCCCTCGCGGACGTCGTCCGCGCCACGTTGATGCCAGCGCTTGCCGCGTCCGATCAGATGGTCACTCCCCGCCTGCTGCGCGCGAGCCTGCTCATCGCGACGTGCGCGGGGTTGGCGGCTGGATTTGCACCGCTGGTGCTCATCAGCCAGCGGCGGCTCGCGGCGGATCTATCAGGCACTGGAACTCTCGGCGGTGCAGCGCGGACGCGCATGCAGATGCTGCTCGTCGGAGGCCAGGTGGCCTTGTGCATGGTGCTGCTGATCGGCGCCGGACTGTTCGTTCGCAGCCTGGAACGCGTGCGCACACAGGAGCTCGGATATTCACCCTCGCGGTTGTTGCACGTGACGCTCGACTTCCGGGAGTCGATTGGCGGCGCGCGCGCAGATGCAGCCTATTTCGCCGCCGCGGAGCGCGTCCGTCAGCTGGACGGTGTCACCGGAGCGAGCGTGGTGCAGGCCATGCCATTCGGAAACTTCCATGTTCCGCCCATCAGCATCCCGGGTCGTGACGAGCCGCCAACGAGCGACGGCCAGCCGCCATTCCTGTATGCTGCGACGCCAGACTATCTGCGCCTCATGGACGTACGGGCCGTACAAGGCCGCCTGTTCAATGAGTCGGACGCCTCGGGAATGCTCGTGGTTCTGGTGAATGAAACCTTCGCTCGTCACGTCTGGCCGGGCGAGAACGCACTGGGGAAATGCATTCGCACCGGGCATGATCCGGCGCTCGAGGAACCCTCGATGCTCGCGTCGGCGGCGCTGCCCTGCCGCACGGTGATTGGGGTGGTGCGCGATTCCCGTGTTCGCTCGCTGCGGCCTACGGGTCGCGAAGCATCGTTGATGCAATTCTATGTGCCGTTTGACCAGGCGCCGAAATTCCCATTCGCGAGCGACCCGAGCGAGGTCAATGCGCTCATCGTCGGAACGCGTGGCGATCCGCTGGCACTGGCGCTTGTCGTTCAACGCCTCATCCAGGGAAGCGCTGCGACGCCGGTGTATGCCCGCGTGCAGCCATTTCAACACCTGCTGGATCCCCAGCTACGCCCCTGGAAGCTTGGCGCGACGGTGTTCGTCGCCTTCGGCGGCCTAGCGCTCGCCATCGCGGCGTTAGGGCTGTACGGTGTGATCAGCTATCTCACATCGCAACGCACGCGGGAGATCGGACTGCGGCTCGCACTGGGCGGCACTGGCACGGCCGTCGGCCGCGCCGTCGTCATGGCCGCCATTCGCATGGTAACGATTGGCATAATCGCCGGCGTCGTGGGCGCGCTGGCAGCGGCGCCGTTTGCACAAGAACTGCTCTTCGACACGGCGCCGTATGATGTCACGATCATTGGCACGGCCATGCTCACGTTGCTCCTGGTCACCGCATCCGCGGCAGTGCTTCCCGCCTGGCGTGCGGCGCGTGTCAGTCCGATGGTTGCACTCCGGGTCGACTAAGGCGAGAGACCGGCGGCCTCGGAAAGCATGGCCGAGTCATTGCTCCTGGTCACGTGCGGGAGGAGTCCTATGACCAGAGTACTCGAGTTTGGTAAGCGCGTGGCCACCGTCGTGTTGCTGGGTGCGGTGAGCGCCTGCGCGACCCTTGGCAGGTCACCGGAGGTTGCCGAAGAAGATCGCGCGACAGTCTCGGTGGACAATCGCAGCTACGTCGACATGACGATCTATGTAGTCGAAGGGGGAGCGTCACGGCGACGGCTCGGTACGGTGTCAGCGGCGATGCGCTCCACGTTCGTGATTCCGCAAAGCATTGTCGGCAATGGCCGCGAAGTGATGTTTCTCGCCGATCCCATCGGGGGAGCGCGCAGTTCAGTGAGCCAACGGATCTGGGTGGGACCCGGTGAGCAGGTGGTTCTCATGATTCCGCCGCAATAGCATTTCCACCCCCGCGGCAACGATCGGGCTTGGCAGGGAGTGCGGGCGATTCGGTGACGTGTTACGCATGCCGAGCGCCTGCGTCATGGGTAAGAGAGTGCGAAATAAGGGTTTACAGCCGCAATTTTCCGCGTTAAAGTTGGAAAACCCGCCCTCAGTAACCTCCCAACCTGGTTTTTGCCCAATGCGTCTGCCGAAGATCCTGCAGAACGGACTCATTGGCGCGACCGCCGTACTGTTCGTCGGGTCGCGCTTCATTCCCGGTAGCGACGAGCCCGGTCCCGTACTGTCGGCCGCGGCTGCGATCCTGAGCGGCCCAAGTGACGCGAGCGCGGCGGTTCCCGCTCCAGTGGACGCGGCGGTGATGAAGCACACGCGTTCGGCGCTCGAGGCGTTTTCCAGCATCGTTCGGCCACTGAGCCATCCGAAAGCGCTCGAGACCGCATTCCGCAGTTATTTCGCGTTCAAGGCGGAGCACCCGGACAAGGTCAAGAAGCCGTTGCTGTACTTCGTGGACTACGGCAAGCCCAGCACCGAGAAGCGGGGCTACGTCTTCGACATGGAAGCCATGACTGTCGTCGAGGGTCCCTTCACGGTCGCTCACGGCCGCGGCTCTCAGGAGCGCGGCGGTATTCCCACCCGTTTTTCGAATCGTCCGGGCAGCGCGGCAACGTCGCTGGGGTTGTACGTCGCGCAGGAGACGTACGGCTTTCGCGGAACTGCGGGAGGTCGCCGGTATTCATCCATCGGACTCCGGCTCGCGGGTGTCTCGGGTGACTACAACGACAACGCCCGTCGCCGTGGAGTGGTGGCGCACGGCGCGCCGTATGTGACGTCGTCACGCGCGGGTCGCAGCGAAGGGTGTCCCGCGATGGAACAGGAGCGCTCGCGTCGACTGCTGCCCCGGCTGGCGAACGGCGGGATGGTGTTTCTCTTCGCGCCCGAGCGCGAATGGATGACCGACGACCCGTGGGTCGTCGCCAGCGCCGAGTAGCGACGCCGCTCAGTCGCACACCGCGCTACGCCAGCGGTTAGAATGCTGGCGATGCAGCAGGCACTTCTCGAGCAGGTTGCGCGACGCCGCACGTTTGCCATCATCAGTCATCCGGACGCCGGCAAGACCACGCTCAC
>DASPMP010000322.1:0-9805 GCA_035626995.1 Gemmatimonadaceae bacterium | reverse complement strand
GCAGTTGCATGAAGAATGTCGAGCGGAATTTCCAGGTCGCGGGTCATCAGCTGCCCGGTGCTGGCATCCCGCCAGGCCGCATCACCCAAGGCTCCGCGCTCGGGCCACACTCCGAGGTGCCGGATGGCCGTGCCCGGGGGGACGATGTCCATGGTACGGACGCCGCGATGGATCTCGACGGCGGCCGCCAGCGCCAAGGCCAGCGACTCGGCGCTCGCTTCACCGTACAAGGTCACGATGTCCCGGGAAGGCCGTTCGACATCCAGGGGCGACGGCACCGAATTGACATGTGCCAGCACCGGTGAATGCTCGGGGTTCTCTTCAAGCATGACCAGAATGTCCATGCTCCCCGCCTCCCCTGATCCGCCGTTTCGAGTCGAGTGCAACATGGTCGATGCTCCATCGCGGGCGGCTTCGCCCACGCGTTTGGCCGTAGCGCAACGTGACGTGCTGACTAGTGCAACACGTCGAAAACCCGCTTGTTCCGTCCCTTTCTGCTCACCGCAGAGTCGCGGCGAGCGAAGCAAAAAGGCATAAGGCGTGCCGCCTTTGAGGCTTCAAAATCTCAACTCACTGCGCCTGAATTGCGTCACCTGTCTTCGAAAACGGTGTCACTTTGTGACAACAGGTGTCGATTCCATCGAACATCCGACAACAAAAAGCCCCGCCCTTCACGGACGGGGCTTTCTGCCTCACCACCCAACCGACGTCATCTCAGTACCCGTATCCTGTGCCGCTCTCGGCACCCGTCCGGATGACGAAGCCGCTGAAGTGGCGGATCTCGCGCCACACGTCACCAGTAGCAGTATTGAAGTGCGAGCGCTGCTCCGGATCATACCACGCCTCGTCCACGAAGTAGCGCGTGTCGCCGATGCGGTGGGTGTACAGGATGCTGTACGTCCGTACGATCTTGGGAGTGACCTTCTTCCCGACGATCTGAGGACGCTTCACTGTCAGCGTGACGTCCTTGTCCGGCGAGAAGCGGATATCCGGGTAGAACTCGGCATATGTACGCTCGCCATCATCCCACAACGTGACGGTCATTGGAATGTCGGCAGGCGCGGTTGCGCAGTCCTTCTTCCAGAACGCGTAGCCATAACCAGCAGTTGCGGGGTCACAGACCGAGTTCGCGTCCCAAGCCAGGGTGAACTCGCCCAGTTGGACGGAGCCTGCGGCGCGGGTAAACGTGAAGTTGAGCGTCCGTGCGTTCTCACCATCCGTGCGTGCCACGAGGCGCGAAAACGACTGGTCTTCGAGTAGCGTGAGCGACGTGGTGCTGGGGGCGTCCGCAACCGGAGCGACCGAAGAATCGCGACACGCTGCTGCGATGAGCGCTGTGCCTGCGATCAGAAAGGGGACAAACCTGCGAGTGGCGTTCATGCGTGGCTGGAGGGGAGAGGGACAGACGCCACGCCGCCGAACAGCAGGCCGGCGTCGGCCCCCGTATCTGATGAAAAATCTTTCGTTGTGCCGGGAACGTTAAGGAGACTCAGCTGGGCAGGCTGTGAGCCTTGTCACCTTGGCTCTTTCTCGGGCTCCATGTTCTGCAAAGCTTCATATTTCCTGGTTAAGTCGGTGAATCCGAGCGCACCGACTTCGCGCGAATAGCGCTGCATGGTCAGCCTGATCCGTTCCGGATCGAGGGGAAAGAGGCTGTCGGCACACGCCGCGGTCAGCCACGCAGCGCTGTACAGATCGGACACCTCCGCCAACGCCCGGGCGTGGTCGAAAAGGTGAAGCGCCTCCTCCTTTCTCCCTTCGGCAGCCGCCATCCGGATGCGTAACGTTTCGACGAGCTCGCGCCCCTGAAACCACTGTTCGCGGCCACCCATCTTGTGCTCGAGCGCGGCGAAAGGGACGCGCGCCGCGTCGATTTTCCCCATGTCGAGCAGGCAGATCCCTTCGCCCGCCATGGCCCCGATTTCGAGATCCAGATGGCCGATGCGCTGGGCGAGGGAAGCCGTCGCCTCGTACAATTCCGCGCCTGAATAAAAATCCTTCAGCTCGCGGTCGAGGTTGGCCATGTTGTACAGCGCGTAGAGCTGCAGCTCGCTGTTCTTCACGGCGGCAAACAAGGCGAGCGCGTCACCGTACAGCTCTCGGGCGCGCTCGTAATCGCCCAGCCGCTGCGTCATGACCGCGAGATTGAGCGACGCCGTCCCGGACAGGTCAGGCATTCCGGCTGCCCGCGCGAGCGAAATGGCGATCGTGTAGGATTTTCGGGCATCGTCAAAGCGCGCCTCGAAATGCGCGACGATGCCGAGATTGCTGTGACACCCTGCCTGGCCCCGTACGTCGCCGAGCTCCTGGTACATCTGTAGGGCGCGTTCGTAGTGCTGCCGGGCCCGGGTGGGGTGTTCCTGCTCCACCGTGATGGCGAGCCGGTTCAGCGCTCCAGCCAACAATGCCTTGTCGCCGAGCTGCTCCGCCATCTCGACGCACTCGGCCGCGAGATTTTCCGCGCTCTTCGCTTCGCCGAGTCGACCGTACGTCTGGGACAGCATGGTCAGGATTTCGACGCGCTCGCGGACATAGCCGAGCTGCTCCGCTTCCTCGTCCAGGGCGCGAAGCGCATCGAGGGTGACTTTCGCGTGCTGGCCGAGCTCCTTCCGGGCGCGCTCGCGCATGCGGCGCAGGGTCAATGCGCGTTGCCGGTCACCCTGTCCAGCGAACCATTCGATCGCGAGGTCGCAGAACTCCTCCGCCTCGTCAAAGCGGCCGACGGTTTCGGCGAGATGGGCGAGGCGGACCCGTACTTCCGCGAGCTCGCCAGGAGAGGTCGAGTTTCGCGCGGCGATCTGCAGGAACTCCCCCGCGGCATCGTACGCATACACACTTTCCGCATGCGTGGCCGCGTCCATCGCGGCACGGTACGCGTCGGCGCCGCAGGCGGCGAGGTCGAAGTGCGACGCCAGCTCCGCCGCCGTCCGCGGCGTGACGTGCAGCGCCCGCGCGACGCGTTCATGGGCGTTGCCGACGCGATCCGGCGGGATCGAGGTGACAAAGGCTTCCGCGATCTGCGCGTGCGTGAACGCCTGCCCGCCACCGCCGCGCTCGTAGTGTGGCTGCAGGATGTCGGCTCCGATGGCCTGATCGATCGCGGCCTGAACGGTGGCGGTGTCGTCACCGGTCGCGGCCTGCAGCACGTCGACTTCGAACTCCCGGCCGATGACCGCGGCCATGCCGAGCACTGATTGCGTCTGCGGCGGCAGCCGGGAGATCCGGCGCGCGAGCATCGCGTCGATACCGGTTGGCAGCTGCAGTTCAGATACCGGCGACCACTCCCATCGCTCGCCGTTGTGCCACAGCGATCCTTCCTCGATCATGCAACGCAGCAGCTGCACGATCACCAGCGGATTGCCTTCGGTATGGCGGTAGATGTACGCCAGCAGTTCCCGCCCAACCTCCTGGCGATGCATCGCAGCCTCGAGCCAGCGCTTCACCTCGTCGCGCGTGAGCCGCGAAAGCCGCAGTTCGTGGTAGTAGTCGATCCGTTCGAGCGACCGCCGCCGCTCGCCGATGTCCGTCTGCCCGGGGTCGTCCCGCACGGTCAGGCCGACGAGAATGCGCTCGCGCTCCAGCTGTGTCAGCAGGTGGTCGAGCACATCCCAGGATGCGGCGTCCGCCCACTGCATCTCGTCGAGGATGATGACCAGGGGCCGAGCGCGTGCGGCAAGCCTGATGTACTCGGAAAGCTCCTCCAGCAATCGAAACTTGCTGCCAGCGCGCCCTTCCGCGGTGCCCGGAATCGCCGGGTCCAGGTTCATCAGCTCGCGCCACGTGCGCTGCGGCGCATCGGGCAGCCGCTGCAGGGCCTGGAGCACCTGACTCCATATACCGTAAGGAGTGCGCACGGGCATGTTCCGGGCACGCGCGATAACCATCGATCCGCCCCGCAGTCGCACCTCTGGCGAGAGTTGCCGCAGCAACGCCCCGCGACCCGAGCCGGCTTCTCCCACAACGGCAATCGCGCGGGGAGAACCCGCGATGGCTTCATCGAGCCAGCGACGCATGGCGCTGAGCTCTTCGGTGCGTCCCACAAACCTGCCGATGTCGAGCGCGCGTGCGGCGGGATCGCCTGGCCGCAGCCCCGCGATGGCGGTACCATCGCCGCCAGTCGATGCAACTGCTCCCATCGCAACTCGCGCAGCACCCGACAGGACATAGATGTCATCGCCGTGCTGCGGGACCGCGGCGACACCCATGGACGCGGTGATGCCCGAACGCGGCCGGTCGCCGCCGCTGCCGGCGAATGCGTGATTCCTGATGGCGGCGCACAATCGGCCGGCGACATGGTGCCCCTGGTCGCGTCCCGCACCCTGGAGGAACACCAGGACCTCCTCGGTCGCCCCATGACACACGACGTCGTTCCCGCGCAGGTTGCGCCGAATGAGCTCGACGACTTGTTCGCGCAGGGCAGCATTGGCGTGGTCGATGCCGGACCCATTCTGCGAATCCACTTTGACGGCAAGCAGGCACACGGCAGCGCCGCCGCTCGCGGCGGTGGAGATAGCCGGATTGGCGAGACCGGCGAACTCCTCAGCCGATGTCGTTAACTGTGCGCGGGTGGCTCTGGTGGGACGTTCCAACGGGAAAAACCGGGCTCCAGGGAGAGGAATTTCTCAAGCTTTACCGTAGGACCCCTCACCAGTGCGCGCAAGGCAAAGAATGGTTGCTTAACGCGCGACGGTCATCCATCGTCTTCCAGATACATGCGCCGCATCCTGCTGGTTGCAATCGCCACGACGGCGTGTTCCCCTGGAGCGCTGGGGCGCTGGCACCCTCCCCTCGCCGTCCCCGCGCTATCCGCGGACCTCAACCGCGATGAGCGAATCGACCACGCCCTGAGTCGCCTGACTTATGGTGCCCGGCCCGGCGACGCACAACGCGTCCGGTCGCTGGGGCTGGAACGCTGGATTGCCTTGCAGCTGGTTCCGGAGCGCGTCGATGATCGCCGGCTGGATTCGCTGCTTTCGGAGTACCGGTATCTCTCCGTACCGACACGCGAGATCTCGTCGCTGTACCGGCAGGCACAGGCGGAACGCCGCCAGCAGCAGCGGGATTCCGCGAGTATGCCGGCGTCGAACGACTCGCGGCGCGTTCTCCAGCTCACCCTCAATGAAGTCGCCTCCGCCAGGCTGCTGCGCGCCGTCGTCAGCGAACGGCAACTGTACGAGCAGATGGTGGAGTTCTGGGAAAACCATTTCAATGTTTTCTCGGGAAAGGGACAGACCAGGCTGTACATCCCTTCCTACGACCGGGACGTCATCCGGCCGCACGCCCTGGGAAATTTCCGGGACCTGCTCGGCGCCGTGGCCAAGAGCCCTGCGATGCTGTTCTATCTCGACAATGCCCAGAGCTCGGCGGACACGACTCGTCGGACGCTGCGTCCCGTGCGGCTCCAGATCGGTCGCCGCCGTGGCCTGAATGAGAACTACGCCCGGGAACTGATGGAGCTGCACACGCTGGGCGTGGACGGCGGCTACACCCAGGACGACGTCGTGAATGTTGCCCGCGCGCTCACCGGGTGGACCATCGAACCGCGCGAAGGGACTTTCCTGTTCCGACCCGCGGTGCACGACGCCGAGGAAAAGTTCGTCCTTGGTCAGCCCCTGGCCGCCGGTCGTGGAATCGAAGACGGAGACCAAGTGCTGGATATCCTTGCGAGTCACCCGTCCACGGCGCGGCATATCACCCGCAAGCTCGCCATCCGGTTCGTCAGCGACTCGGCACCGGCAACGCTCGTCGATCGCTGCTCGGCTGTGTTCCTCGCGAAGAAGGGCGACATTCGGGAAACGCTTCAGTGTGTTGTAGCCTCACCGGAGTTCTTCTCGAAGGCGGCATACCGCGCGAAGGTGAAGACGCCGTACGAACTGGTTGTGAGCGCCCTCCGCGCGACAGGCGGTGTGCCTGACCGAACGCCGCGGGCAGCACAGACGATTGCACGCCTCGGGCAGCCCATTTTCGGCCGGCAGACTCCGGACGGTTGGCCGGACCAGGCGCAGGAGTGGATGAATGCCGGCGCTATGGTCAACCGAGTGAATTTCGGGCTGCAGGTGGCGTCCGGGCGCATGCCAGGGGTGCTCCTGTCGCGCGCCGACACCGCGCTCAAGGCACGTTTGACGTCCCCCGATTTTCAGCGGCGCTAAGGAGACCAGGATGCAACGACGCGTATTCATGAAGAGTGGCGCCCTGGCGCTGGTTACCATGGGCCTGAGTCCCACATTCCTCCGGCGGACCGCCTTTGCACAGGGACTCACGAACGGGGCTGCCTCGCTCGGCAACGCGCGCGGGAAGGTGCTCATCTGCCTGTTCCAGCGCGGCGCGGCCGACGCGCTCAACGTCGTCGTCCCGCACGGTGAGGCGGCGTACTATCGCATGCGTCCGACCATCGCCGTCCGCAGGCCAACGCTTGGCACTGCTGCCTCGGCGATCGATCTCGACGGATTCTTCGGCCTGCATCCGTCATTGGCGGCATTCAAGCCATTGTGGACGCAGGGCATCCTGGCGCCTGTGCACGCGGTGGGCAGCCCGAGCAATACCCGCTCTCATTTCGACGCGCAGGATTATATGGAGAGCGGGACACCGGACCTGAAAAGCACTCGCGACGGCTGGCTGAATA
Organism: Gemmatimonadaceae bacterium; assembly: GCA_035626995.1. Taxonomy (GTDB): domain Bacteria; phylum Gemmatimonadota; class Gemmatimonadetes; order Gemmatimonadales; family Gemmatimonadaceae; genus DASPMP01. The sequence goes on along the minus strand of DASPMP010000322.1, from coordinate 3,183 downwards.
GGTACCTGGCCACCCGTCATACCTGTGAGGATTGCACGACACCCTCAGGCGCGACGGCACCACTTTTTCGCGCAGTCGCGATGGCGCAGCAGACGCCACGCATCCTCACAGGACCCGCGCCCTCGGTAGCGATGAATTCGATCGAGGAATTCACGCTCCGCGCTGGGGGCGCAACGGCCGCCGGCGTCGAGGCGGCGTATGCGACGGGGCGCGCCGACGTGGTGCATGCCGCCGGCGGCGAAATGATCGAGGCGATGAAGATTCTGCGCGCGGCGAGCCCGGGGAAATACCAACCCCAGCATGGAGCCGAGTACCCCCGATCGCAGTTCGGTCAGCGCCTGAGGCAGATCGCGCAGCTGATCAAGTCGGATGTGGGCGTCGAGCTCGCATTCGCCGACGTCGGGGGCTGGGACACACACGTCAACCAGGGCGGAGCGACGGGACAGCTCGCCAACAGGCTTTCGGACTTTTCGCTGTCTGTGGCTGCGCTGGTGAAAGACCTGGGCGATCGTATGTCTGATGTGATGATTGTGACCATGTCAGAGTTTGGTCGCACCGCCCGGCAGAACGGCAGCGGTGGAACCGATCACGGACACGCCGGTTGTCTCTTCGTGGTCGGCGGCACCGTCCGTGGCGGAAAGGTCCACGGGCGCTGGCCGGGGCTGGAGCCCGAGCAGCTCAACGAGAACCGGGATCTCGCACTGACCACCGACTTCCGATCGGTCTTCAATGAAGTGGTGCGGAAGCACCTCGGCGGCGCGGCGGCCGAGCGCGTGTTCCCCGGTTTTCAGCCCATCGAGCTGGGGTTGCTGCCCGGCTAGAAGCGGAGAATTCGCTTCAGACGCTTGCCCAGCTGGTCCAGCCAGTCGCCGCTGGGCGCACCGCCGCGGTAGACCGCGCCGTCATCCGCGATGATCTCCGGTTCCGGGTAGGTGTGGAGGCTACAGGGGGTTTGCGGCGCCGTGGACTGCCCATTGTTATTGATCTTGAACCATTCGCGCACCTTGCGCGGGCACCATTCGGTGGCCAGCTCGCCGCTCTCGGGATCGATAATGGCGGAAACCATCCCATCCGGGATTGCCCAGTCGGTTGCACGTTCGCGCCAACCGGTGCGATAGAAGTCAGCCCATGCGGGGGCCGCAAACCGACCGCCAGCCGCACGATCCGCGATCTGCGTTGGCGTGTCGTATCCGAACCAGACGCCGGCGACCAGCGTCGGTGTATAGCCGATGAACCAGACGTCCGCGCCGTTGTTGGTCGTGCCTGTTTTGCCGGCGATGGGGCCAGTGATGCCGTAGTCCCGGATGACTTTGCCGGTGCCGAAGTCCACGGCGCCACGAAGCATGGATGTCAGCATGTACGCGTCGCGCGGATCCATCGCCGGCGTGCGCGAGATTTCCTGGCTCCACATCACCTTTCCGTCTGGCGCCTCGATTCGCGTGACCAGGCGTGGCTGCACGCGGACGCCACCGTTCGTGAATGGGGCGTAAGCCGTCACCAGCTCGAGCGGGGTGACTTCGAGCGCGCCGAGCGCCAGCGACGGGTGCGGCTTCAGGTCGCTCATGATCCCGTTCCGCCGGGCGGCGGCGATCACGTTTTCCTCGCGAACCACCCGGCTCACACGAACCGTCGCCGCATTCGCGGAGAGCATGAGGGCGCGCCGGAGCGTCGTGCGTCCCGCGTAATTGTCGTCGTAATTCGCGGGGATCCACGACGTGTTGCCAATCATGACCTCGACGGGCTCATCATCAACGAGCGATCCCGGCGAGAGACCGGCAGCAAGCGCCGCGGCATATACGAAGGGCTTGAACGCCGATCCCGGCTGCCGCTTGGCATTGGTAGCGCGAACAAACCCGCCCCGGCGAGCACGGCGGCCGCCGACTAACGCGCGGATGTCGCCCGACTGTGGATCGATGGCCACAAGGGCGCCCTGGAGGCGCTGGCCGCGTCCCCAGCCCTGGTTCTGGATCTGGACGGCGTGGTTGGCGATGGCCTTGTCCGCCGCACCCTGCGCGCGCGCGTCGATGGTCGTGTGAATGACAACGTCGCCTTCCTTGAGTGCATCCGGCAGCACTGAATCCACGAAGGCACGAATGGCGTCGATCGCGCCGTACTGGTCGTATTGCGATGGCCGCCACTCCGTAGAGGCAATGCGCAGCGGCGTCGCGGCGGAGCGTTGCCGGTTGGCGTCGTTAATGAATCCCTGCTCGTGCATCAGGTCGAGCACGAGGTTGCGGCGGGTCCGCGCGCGTTCGGGGTGCTCGCGCGGAGCATACGATGTCGGCGCCTTTGGCAGTGCCGCCAACAACGCAGCTTCGGACAAGGCGACCTTGTCGATGCTCTTGCCGAAGAGGTCCCGACTCGCGGCCTCCACGCCATACACACCGTTCCCCAGGTAGATGACGTTCAGGTAGTGCTCGAGGATCTGGCTCTTGGACAGCTCGCCTTCGATCAACCGGGCGAGACGCAGCTCGAGCAGCTTCCGCCGCAGTGACCGGCCGTTATAGCGATGGGTGAGGAAGCTGTTTCGGGCCACCTGCATGGTGATCGTGCTGAACCCTTCGCGCACCCCCATGGCGGTGACGTTCCGGATGACCGAACGGCCGACGCCGATCCAATCGATGCCGTTGTGCTCGAAGAAGCGCTTGTCCTCGGTCGCGATGTACGCCTGCAGGACATGCTTCGGGACCTTGTCGAGCGGGACATTGATGCGTCGAACGATCGCGAGATTCCCGATCTTGCTGCCGTTCTGGTCCAGAATCCGGCCCCCTTCCGTTGGCCGGTAGGCGCGGATGTCGGAGCGGCTGGGGCAGCCGTAGAAGCCGCAGGTCATCAGCCACACGTTCAGCACGACGATGCCGACGACTGCCATCCCGAGCAGCGAAAGCTTCCACCAGTCGCGTTTCATCCAGACGCGAGCCGGTACTGGGGACCGCGTCCCGAGCCGCTGGCGCAGGATGTGAATTCGGGTGGTGAGCATCTCGTTTGTGCTGCGTCTAGATGGTAGAAGTGTGATACGCCGGACGCGGCGGTAGGTTTCCCTACGGATTCATGGAGTCACTCTCTGCAATGATGATGCGTCGAATCCTGGTCGCCGTTGGGTTTGCCTCCCTCGCATGTTCTGGGGCAGCCGAAAGGAGCGCTCCGGCGGACTCGGCGGGTGGCCAAGTGGTCCCCACGGTG
>DASPMP010000321.1:0-13710 GCA_035626995.1 Gemmatimonadaceae bacterium | reverse complement strand
AGGATCGCCGTAAACCCGATGGCAACCTGGCCCCACCCCGACACGGCGGTGAATGTGCCGGCGGCCTCCATCGTTTCGCGGATGAAACGAAGGTTGTCCATCGCCCGTGCATGCATCTCGGGCGCTTCGTTTTTCTTCGGACGAATCGGAAGAATGTCGGCCATGGCAGGATTCTAACGACGGCCGCACAAGTCGGCAAGTACTTTACATCGCAAAGCCTGCCGGCGTTTCAGGCCCTGTTGTCGGGTGCCGACGGTCCTGCGGACGTGGCCGTAGCCGATGGTGGATCACTCGCCGGGAAGCTCTGCTCCGACATGTCGTCAACCCGGGCTTCGTCGAGGTGATCGGCGAACGCCCGCACCAGGCGATCCGCGAAGTCGCCGCGAGGCGTGGATTCGGCGACGAGCGCATCTTCACGCAGACCGCCCGCTTCCTCCAGTGCACGCACCCCTTCGCCGAACACAGCCACGGGCTTGCCGGCGACGAGAAATTCGCGCAGGAGCTGCAGGGCGCGGCGGTCCACCGTGCCGGAATCGGTGCACGCTCCGATCACGAGCGCAGCGTATTTCCCCGAGTGCCAGTCTTCGTCGGCGGCCGATCCTGAAAAGAGCTCACACACTTCTGCACCCGCATCTTCCAGCCTGGTGCGAAGGTCGTCCGCGTTTCCCCGCGCAAGCATTGCGATTCGGCGCCCCTCGAGACCGCGCGGCGCGTCAGTCATTCACTGGCTCCTTCGCGCTTCTTCTTCAGGGCTTCGAGCGCGGGATTTTCCCCCTTTGGCGGGATGCCGAACTTCCCCCGCTGCTCGTGCAGGTGCTGCTTGTCCTGCTCGTGCGTATGCTCGTCGTTATCGAGGGATTTGTAGTCCGTTGCGCCGGCTTCCGCCGGGTCGATGTTGTGCTGATCTGGTCGCTTGCCGCCCATGTGCATTCCAGGTGAAGTCGGGCGACAGAACGTCAGGAATCGTGCCTCGCCGGGCCCGGATCAGCGCCGCTTGATTTCATAGCGCGCGAGCAGCGCGCGAAGCTGTTCGATGGGCAAGGCTTCGACCGTCCGTCCCTGTCCGGTGACGGTTGTTGCCCGCAGCAGTGAGTTGTAGATCGCCTCCTCCACTGCCTCGACGGTCGCCGCGAAGAGGGCGCTCGTTTCCTCATTAGCGATTTCCCGCGTTGCCAATCGCGGCGCGTCGAAGGCTCGGCGGACTTCGGCATTCGTCGAGAACGCGATGGCGTAGTCGCCGGAACCGTTCGACGCGAAGGAACCGGTCCGAGCCAACCCCATCATCGACCGCGCCGCGAGCCGTTCCAGGTTGCGATCCGAGAGCGGTGCGTCCGTTGCGATGACCATCATGATCGAACCGTCGCCGGGATCGCGCGGCGCGTCGCGCTGGAATGAATATCGGCCCAGTTCCCTGCCCACTGGAACACCAAGGATCTGCAGGATCCCGCCAAAGTTCGACTGGACAAGGACGCCGATGGTCCAGCCGCCAAGCGTCGGCGGAAGCACGCGCGATGACGTTCCGATTCCACCCTTCCAGCCGAACGCCACGGTGCCCGTACCCGCGCCAACGCTTCCTTCAGCCACGGCCGTACCGGCACTCTCGAGGGCGCGACGCACGTGGTCGGGACGAATCGGCCGGGATCGAATGTCGTTCAGCGCGCCGTCATTCGTTTCTCCGACGACAGCATTGATGGACCGAACCTGTCGCATCTCCGGCTTCTCGAGCAACCACTCCACCATGGCATCGGCCGCCTTCCATACGCAGAGGGTGCATGTCAGGAGAATCGGGGTCTCCAACTCTCCGAGCTCGCGCAGTTGCGTCACTCCCAGGAGCTTCCCGAACCCATTGCCGACATGGAGCGCCGCAGGCACGCGCTCGCGATACAGATTGCCGCGGTGTGGGAGGATCGCTGTGACGCCGGTGCGCACCGAATCCCCTTCGGAGATCGTGACCTGACCGACGAGTACCCCCTGAACATCAGTGATGGCATTGAGCGCACCGGGGGAAAAAATTCCGGGAGCGATGCCCAGGTCACGCGCACGCGGTCGCGTCGAGTCCTGACCCTGAACGGAGGTCGCCGCTCCCAGCCATGACATCGTTACAACTGTTCGCGCGCAAATTCTGGATGCGTTTCTCATGCGGTTCACAGTGCTCACCTTGCTGGCAGGTCACTTAAGGTAGCTTTTTGGCTGATGCCAATCGTTCCGCTTTTTGGCCACGCGGAGTTGCAGACCCGCCTGCGTGAGGCGACGCATCGCGGCGCACTCCCCGCGTCCATGTTGTTCGAAGGCCCTCGCGGGGTCGGCAAGCAGCGCCTCGCGATCTGGCTGGCGCAGTTCCTCCTCTGCCGCGAGCCGGACCACGCGCCGTGCGGTCACTGTCAGAGCTGCCGATACACGGCGGAGCTGACGCACCCCGATTTGCACTGGTACTTCCCGAGGCCACGCTTGAAGGACAGCGATCCTGACCTGGCCACGGTTCGCGAAGACTACGCCGAGGCGATCGCCGAGCGCGCTGATGCAAACGGACTGTATGAGCCCCCGTCTGGTTCGGAAGGCATCTACGTCGCCACCGTACGCGCGCTGGTGCAGCAATCCGTCATTTCGCCGGCGATTGGGAACCGTAAGGTATTCATCATCGGCGATGCGGAGCGGATGGTGCCGCAGGAAGGTTCGGAACAGGCCGCCAATGCGTTCCTGAAGCTGCTCGAAGAGCCGCCGTCGGATACCACGATCGTCATCACGTCGAGTGAATCTGGCTCCCTGCTACCGACCATTCGCTCGCGAGTGGCAAGCGTCCGGGTCAAACCCCTGCGCCAAGCCGAGGTGGAGGCGTTTCTCTCGAACGAAGCGGTTCGAAAACGGCTCAAGGGCGAGGCAACCTTGCCAGTGGATATCGCGGACGCGGCACGCCTGGCCGGAGGGGCGCCGGGACGCCTGTTGAGCGGTGCCGCCTGGGCTCAGGCGCTCGAGACCGCGTACCGGTTGATCGACGCCGCCACTGGAAAGGCCGCCGCGCGCTATGACGCAGCGTGGCAGATGGCGCCGTCGAAGGCCCGCGGCAGTTTCGCGGACACTCTCGATGCCCTCACCGTCGCGCTGCATGCCCGAGCGCGCTCCGCCGTGCACCAGCGATCCAACGCCGCAGCCGCCGGCGCGGCCCGGGCCATGGAAGCGGTCGAAATCGCGAAAGAGCGTATCACCACAAACGTGAGCCCGCAGCTGATTACGGTGAACCTGCTCCGTGACCTGCAGGAGGCACTGACATGAACGAGAAGAATGGCGAGGGGCTCACCCATCTCGGGCCAGACGGGTCCGCCAGGATGGTAGACGTGTCCGGCAAAGCCACAACAGTCCGGACTGCCAGAGCCCGTGGCTCGATCCGCATGAAAACGGACACGCTGGCGGCGATTCGGTCCCAGAGTCTGTCAAAAGGTGATGTACTGTCTGTGGCGAAGCTGGCCGGCATCATGGCAGCGAAGCGGACGGCGGACCTGATCCCGTTGTGCCACCCTCTCCTGCTCGACGACATCCAGGTCGACCTTACGCTGGACGACAGCCTGCCCGGCGTCGCGGTAGAGACACTTGTCCGCACCGCGGGCCGTACGGGAGTAGAGATGGAAGCCATTGTGGCTGCAACCGTCGCGCTCGTTACGGTGTATGACATGGCGAAGAGTTTGGATCGAACTATGACAATCGGCGATATATCGTTGATCCAAAAAACGGGAGGCCGGAGCGATCCCTATTTTGCCGGTTGATGGCATGGCCGTTGCCGCTTATAGTCCATGGTGTAGTGCGCAGTCCGCTGTACATAACCTGTTACACCACAACAACTTATGAAAAAGCCGCGCAGCACGTACGTGCACCGCGGCGATGCCGTCAGACGCAAAGCCAGGATCAGGAACCTGATTGCTCTGTTAGGTATCGCAGGCGCTGCTTTACTCGTGATTGCGAACAGGAAGCCCACTCCCGCAACGGCGGAAGCTGCCGTCGTTTCGGAGGAGTCCACGGGTTTTTCGCTGAATGTCTTCGGGTCGCGGAAGCTCCGACAGGAACTCGAGAACGCCATGGGTGACGCTGCCCTGCTCCGAGCTCAGCTCGACCGGGCCAATAAGGTCATTGAGTACTCCGCCAGATACGCGATCAGTGCTGATCTCGCCGCGCTCATCTTTGACGTCGCGTTGGCTGAGCGGGTAGACCCGGAACTGGCATTCCGGCTGGTAAAGCTGGAATCCAACTTCAACCCGCGGGCGACCAGTCGCGTGGGGGCGGTCGGACTCGTCCAGGTCATGCCGTCGACCGCGAAACTGTACGATCGCACCGTTGATCGGGAGGAGCTCTACGATCCGAAGACCAACCTCCGGATCGGCTTCCAATATCTGCGCCGCCTGATCGGTTTGTATGGTGGCGATGTCCGGCTGGCGCTACTCGCCTACAATCTCGGCGAGGAAGCAGTGGACAACGCGCGAAAGGCCGGGAAGAACCCGCTGGACGGGTACAACCGCATCCTCATCAAGGCATATCAGGGCACGGGCATTTCAGACTGACTGCCCTGTGCCCGAACTGCAAGGCGATCACCGCTTCGGCGTGGTCGCCTTCTTTTTTGGTGCTGGTTTCGCCGGCGCCGGATTGCCATTGACGAGCAGTTCCTGGCCCGGAAAGATCATCGGCTTCTTGAGCCGGTTCAGGCGCATGATGGAGGCCGGCGTCGTCCGGTAGCGCTTCGCAATCACGCTCAGGTTCTCGCCCTGACGCACAACATGGGTACGAGTGCCCGTGCCATAGCGCTCAATCGACGGATCCGGCACCGACAGCGCGGCGGCGTACACCTCGGCGGAGGGCACCATCACCGCCGTTCCTGCCGAAATGCGCCCGCTGGATTTCGCTGGCTTGACCTTCGGATTGTACTGCAGGAGCGCCTTCGCGGGGATCTTGTGGGTGCGCGCGATCGTCGCCCAGGTCGAATTCTTCTCGGCCCGAACGATTCGGGCGCCATCGACCGCGGCAGAGTCCAGCGTTGCAAAGACGGAATCGAATGACGCGGCAGCGCCGACCGGGACCCGCACCTTGATCGAGTCCCGTGCCCGCATTGGCGGAGTCATCCCCCGCAGGATGAAGGAGTTCAACTCCTGAATGACGTCGAGTGACGCACCGCTGGCTTTCGCGATGGCAGCGAGGGGTACCTCACCACCCACCCAGACGGAGTCATATGCGAAGGGCTCGCGCTGCTCGATGACAAGGCCGTGCTTGCGGGCCTCCTTCGCAACGAGGGCAGCCGCGATCAACTGGGGCACATAGTTACTCGTCTCCCCTCGCAGGTACTTCTTCTCGGCGAGGGTGAAGAACATCTCGTCCGGGTTCGTTCCTTCCAGATCATCCGCGTATCGGTTCAGCCCCCGGGCGATCCGACCGGGGCCGCCGTTGTACGCCGCCGCGGCGAGGTACATCGAACCGAACTGCTCGTTCAGCCCGCGGAGGAAGCGAACCGCCGCATCCGTCGAGCGAATGGGGTCGCGGCGTTCATCGATCCACCAGTCCACTCGCAAGCCCATGCCACGGGCGGTCGTCGCCATGAACTGCCACATCCCCACGGCCGCCGCGCGCGAGTACGCGTGCGGATTGTATCCACTTTCGACGAGCGCTAGATAGTACATGTCTTCGGGCAGGCTCCCCGCGCGAAGCTTCGAACGAATCATCGCTTCGTAGCGCGTGCCGTCGGACAGCCGATCGGCGATCCTGCTCTTCGCGGGACCCGTGAAGGCGGCCACATAGTGCCGGACACGGTCGTACGTCTCGAACGAACGGACATCGAGGTCGAACACCGGAGAGTCATCTCCGCCGGCGATCTCCACGGAATCCAGCGTCACCGGCAGTGCTGCGTCCAGCCGCAGCGCGTCGCCGAACAGCTCCGCGGTACGCTGGTCGAGGTCATTCGCGGTGACAGTAACGGGACCTTGCTCCGCGAATGCTCCCGCCTGGACCGGTGCGGCGTTTGGAACGGTGTAGAGCTCGGGTTCGGCGCCACGGCCACAGGCCAGCGCAAACAGAACGAAGGTGAGAGGCAGACGGCGCACAGTCACTGTTTTCAAAGGTGGGAGGACGCGTGAAACTGCACGCGCCCGGACTACTTAGCGAGTGGCGAGATAGTTCCCGAGCACACGGTTGGTGGCGTTCAGGACTGCGAGCGCCGAACCGCGCACGGCGTCGCGGTCAGCGAGATAGCAGCCGACGAGCCGTGTACCTCTCGCACTGCGTTGCGTGCAGGACACGATGACGACATTGGCGTCGAATGCCCGCACGAGCTTCACGCCCATGAGCTCGAGGCCAAGGGCACCCTGCGCGAACGACTCCACGGCCTGCATGGCCGCTTCGGCGCCGAGGCGCAGGTCTCCGATAGGACTCGACTGGCCTTCTGCCTTTCCTACGAACCGCTGGCCCGCGTAATCCAATTCGACCTGTACAAGGCACCGACCCGCTGGTGAACGCGTGAAGGTGAATGAACCGAAGCGCAAGCGCTCGGATCGATTGGGAACGACGTCCCCAGGCTGATTGGGTGGGACCTGCTGCTCCACGGCGTTGGACATGCGGCAATCCTCAAATGGGCGGGCTTGGAGCGCCGGCGCTCCATTCCTTATACGATGCGAATCCCTATTCGCAACGTCATGTCCCGATTGAAGGTAGGGGCGAGTCCGGCCAGCGATGTGTGTACGGTCACAGTCATCGCCGCATTAGTTTTCGACGCAGACCTGGTAGCTCAGCTGGTAGAGCAACGGACTTTTAATCCGTAGGTCGCGGGTTCGAGCCCCGCCCGGGTCATTCTTGCCACCCTTGTTCGTCGTCCCGCGCGCAAGGCAAGTAACGCGGTGACGGTCGGTGTGACGCGAGGCATGTACAGGGTACGGCCACGGTGCGATCAGGAGCACGATCGTGAAGCAGGATTCAAGCGGGTATGCCTATTGCTCGCCCTGTCCTCACACCGGAGGCACTGATCCGTCGCTTCGTTCCACTGCTCGCGCTCTTCGCCGCAACTGGCAGCAGCGCATCATCTTCCGAGGCGAGAACGCTGCGTGTGTGTGCGGACCCGAACAACCTGCCCTTCTCGAACAGTCGGGAGGAGGGCTTCGAGAACCATATCGCGCGCCTGCTGGCCAGCGAGATGGAGCGGCCGCTGCAGTACGCATGGTATGCACAGCGGCGCGGCTTCATCCGCAATACCCTGCGCGCGGAACTCTGTGATGTAATCGTGGGCATTCCGGCCAGCGTCGAGCTCGTGCTGCCCACGCGCCCGTATTATCGGTCGACGTACGTGTTCGTGCACCGGGCTGACGCACCCTTTACCATCCGATCGCTCAACGACAGCATCCTGCGCCGCGTGAAGGTCGGCGTACAATTCGTGGGCGACGATGGCGCAAACACACCGGCCGTGCACGCCCTCAATAAGCGCGGCATCGTGCGCAACATTGTGGGCTTCAGCATCTACGGCGATTATCGCGAGCCGAACCCACCAGCCCGCATCGTCGAAGCAGTGGCAAAGGGCACCGTCGACGTCGCCATCGTCTGGGGCCCGCTCGCGGGATACTTCGCGGCGAAGCAAGCCGTTCCACTCACCATCGTGCCAGTCAGCCCCCAGGTGGATCTGCCATTCCTCCCCTTCGTCTTCGACATCGCGATGGGCGTCCGTCGCGCGGACACGGCGTTCCGCCAGCAGCTCGATGACGTGCTCGTGCGCCGCCGCGACAGCATGGACTCCATCCTCGCTGCCTTCCACGTTCCCCGAACAGACCGAAGACAACCATGACATCGGAGCATGAGAAGCAGCAGCGCAAGGCCGAGGAAAAGCACGACGAGCATGAAGGCGAGCCGACCACCCTCGACGCGCACGAACGGAAGAAGGTCCACGAGGAGGAAAAGCTCGACGCCGCAGTGACCCACGAAGTCATTCGCCGCGAAGCAGTGAAAGAGCTCAATCGTGCACCGATCTCCCTCGGCTGGTCAGGGATCGCCGGAGGCCTCGCCATGGGCCTCTCCGTCATGACCATCGCGGCGCTGCATCACGGACTGCCGGAAACACCCTGGCGCCATCTCGTCGCAGCGCTCGGCTACCCCATTGGCTTTCTAGCGGTGACACTGGGCAGTCAGCAGCTCTACACCGAGAACACCCTGCGCCCCATCGTGCCCTACATGGCGTCGCCCAGCCGACGCATGTTGCGCAAGATATTCGTGCTCTGGGGCATGGTGCTCGCCGCAAACCTGGTCGGCGCGTTGCTCTTCGCGTGGGCCGCCGCGCGCACTGCCATCCTCTCTCCCGAGGTGCGACATGCCATGCGCACCGTCGCGCTCGAGAACATGAGCCACGATTGGGCAACGGTGTTCGCCACGGCCATCGTCGCTGGATGGATCATCGCCCTCATGGTGTGGATGCTTCCCGCGGCGAGCCAATCCCAGGTCATTGTCGTGATCGTCATGACGTGGCTCATCGGCGCTGCCGGGCTGTCGCACGTGATCGTCGGCGCCGTCGAAGCGTTCTACCTCACCGCGCTCGGCGACATAAGCATCGTCGCGGCGCTCGGCGGCTACATCCTCCCGGCGCTGCTGGGCAACACGCTCGGGGGTGTCGCGCTCGTCGCGGCGCTGAACCACGCCCAGGTGGAACCGGGCTAACTCACGTGCGTCTAGCGGCGCCCGGTCCACGCTGGGCCGAGGTCCCACACCTGGACGTGGCCAATCACCGCGAGCGGGATCAGCACGCGCCCGCGACGCGTGTCCACGCCGATGTCCGCGGGCTCGTGCACCTGGCGGATGATCGGGGTGTCCCGCGTCCCTTCGAGAACATGAATCGCCGAATCGGCCCAGCTGGAGAAGAGCAACTTGCCGTTGGGTAGCGCTTCCACGCCATCCAGCTGACCCTTGCCACGACGCAGCACCGTGCGGGATGTGTCGCCGGCGCTCGGCAGCACCCACACCTCACCGGCATGGCGATCGAATGCCACGACGATCCAGCGCTTCGTGGCATCGTCCCAGGTGATGCCGTTAGGCAGGTGCAGGCTGGAATCCTGAATGACCACGCGCACTCGGCGGCCGGCGTCGATCGCGAAGACCTTGTCCGGCCCGGTGTGCACGTTCCCTTCATAGACCATATGGATGCCAGTGTCGGTTACCCGCATCCCATCTGGACCCGTCGCGATGTCGTTCAGCTGCACCGGCGAGAAGGCCGAGAAGTCGATCGTGCCCACCGGTTGCCCAGTGAAGCGGTTGAAGCCGCGCACCACATCGATGTCCGTCACCCAGAGCGTGTCGCCCTGGAGCGCCAGCCCTTTCGGCGCGTGCAGCGTGACGCCATTCGCTCCGCTGCGGACGAACACGTCCGCCGAGTCCATGCGCGCGGCGGAGATGCGCACGATGTACCCGTTGGCGTCGCGCGCCGATCCCAGTCCCGCCGTGTTGGACACGAAGAAGACATCCTGCTGCGGATCGTAGCGCACGGATTCGGGATCGTTGAACCCGATGATGGTACGCACATGCGTGGCGCCAGCGTCCGACATCCCGGCGCGATACTGGTCGGCTTGCGGCGCACGATTCACGAGGTCGCGGGCCTCCGCCGCGTCCCGGCACGCCGTCGCGGCGCACAGGAGCAGGAGAAGGCGTCTCATCGCAAGGTGTAGAGATAGGCGGCGATGTCGCGTGCCTGTTCTTCACTCACCCCGACCACGGGCATCGCCGTCTTCGCGTCGATGGCCTTCGGGTTGACGATCCACCGGATCAGGTTCGCCGGTGTGTTGGTCACCACCCCGCCGACGTACATGCGGCTCGCGAGGCCCGCGAGCGGCGGGCCGATCGTGCCATCGCTTCCCTGGACTCCGGGAATTGTGTGACAGGTGGCGCAGCCATACGGTCGCAGGAGTGCGCGTCCGGCCGTGGCATCACCGCCCGTCATGTGCTGCGCGTCGCTCAGGATCTTCCCGCGCTGCTGCCAGCGCTCGTGCACGAGCGCGCCGCCGAAGTACAGGATCACCGCGCCGAGCAGCGTCGCCAGCCACCGAGCGGTGTACCGTGCGTCGTGCGACTCGTCATGCGGCACGAACAGGTCCCCCATTTCCGGATCATGATCCACCGGCGGTGTGCGGTCGTCGCGTGACTCCTTCATCCGCAGGTCACTCCCACGAATGCAGCGATCACCTGCGCCACGAGCACGAGGAACGTGATGCCACTGACGCCAAGTCCCACCACGCCAAGCATCCGGGTGCGCGGCAGCGCCCCGCTGTCGTTGCCAGGCGGGCCCTGACCGGCGCGCGTCCATGTGAGCCACGCCGCCAGACAACCCACCGCCGACAGCAACAACGCGATGAATCCCGCGGCGTATACGGGACCGCGCCCGATCGTCGTACCACAGATGTACAGCACCAGCAGGTAGTTGACCTGCAGGTGCAGCAGCAGCGCCGCGGGCGACAGGAACATTCCTGCCCATTGCAGCACCGGCGCGGGCCCCGCGAGCTCCGGCTGGTGCGGGTTGTCCGAGATGTCGTCGGGAAGCGGCTGCGTCATGTTCAGATCCATCGCGGCAGCCAGAACGCCAGCAGGTACAACGGCAGCCACGACAAGACGATGAAGTACCAGTAGAAGGCGATGTCCGACGCATCGGAGAAATGCTTTTTCTCCACCGGGCCGCGCCAGAAGATCAGCGCCATGCCGATCGTCTCCACGCTCTGTACTGCCAGCAGCAGCGCATGACTTCCCACCACCAGCCACTGCGCCGAACCGTACGCGTTGGCGTCCCAGCGCACGTTGAGCGACTGCGTCAGCTCCCAGGCGCGCAACGCCACGAAAGTAATGGTGAACAGCGCGGCGATGGTCAGCAGCCTCCGCACCGGATGCACTTCGAAGTCCATCGAGCGCTGCGACAGCCGGCGGATCACCGGGAGACTGACGAGCATCAGGACCATCTGGATCGTCGGCGCCACAACCGACGGCAGGAGAATGTCCTCCGGTGGCCAGGTCGCGAAGTTCTTGCGCAGGTACAACGACACCGCGACCGTGAGCACGAGCGAGAAGCCTTCGACGATCACGAACGCCAGTGTGCCCCACCACATCATGTCGCGCACGCCAAACACGGTGCGCGGCAGCAGCGAAACATCCAACACCACTCGGCGCGGGAGGGTCATCGCTCCAGCTCCTCGATCCCGCCCGTGGGAAGCACCGCTTCGTCCGTGTGTTCTGTCTTCCGCGGCCATGCCCAGCCAGCAAACGCGATCGTCGCCAGGCCGAAGCCCACGACGTAAAACCACGGTGAGAAGATCGCGCCGATGAAGGTCACCCCCAGCGCCACCGCCATCCCCAAAGGCCAGATGCTCTCGGCGGGATGCTTGTGGCAGCAGTCGGGCACGGCGTCGAGCGCTGTTGTCACGAGCAACTCGCGCCGATCGGTCTTCAGCCCGGTCACCACAGGCAATTCGTTTACCAGCACTCCTTCCGAGCTCCACAGCGGCGTGCGACTCTCGCAGACGGGGATGTTGGCGAAGTTCCAGGGCTCTGGCGGCGACGACGTCGCCCATTCGAGCGTCGGCGCATCCCACGGATTGTCGGGTGCTGGCTGCCCTCGCAGCAGGGTGCGCACGACATTGACCACAAACAGCACGACGCTGATCGCGATGATTGCCGCGCCCACCGACACCAGCAGGTTCAGGTTCCCCCAGCCGGTCTCCGGGAGATACGTGTAGATGCGCCGCGGCATTCCCATCAGCCCCAGGAGGTGCATCGGGAAGAACGCGACATTCACGCCGATGAAGAACAGCCAGAATTGCCACTTGCCCATGCGCTCGCTCAGCATCCTGCCGGTCATCTTCGGAAACCAGTAGTAGCACGCGCCAAAGAGCGGGAACACCACCCCGCCCAGGATCACGTAGTGGAAGTGCGCGACGATGAAGAAGCTGTCGTGCACCTGCAGGTCGAAGGGCACCGACGCGATCATCACTCCCGACAGTCCGCCGATTGTAAAGACTATGATGAAGCCGAGCGCGAACAGCATTGATGCGGTGAATCGCGGACGTCCCGACCAGATGGTGGCGATCCAGCAGAAGATCTGCGTACCAGTGGGAATGGCGATCACGATGCTCGCCGCCGTGAAGAAGCTGCGTCCAAGTTGCGGGATGGGCGTCGCGAACATGTGGTGCACCCATAGCCCGAAGGCGACGAAGCCGGTGGCGATCATGCTCAGCACCATCACCGGATACCCGAAGACGCGTCGTCCCGAGAACGTCTCGACGATCGATGACACGAAGCCGAGCCCCGGAAGGAACATGATGTAGACCTCTGGGTGACCGAAGAACCAGAACAGGTGCTGCCAGAGCAGGGGATCGCCCCCTTCGGCCTGATTGAAGAAGTGCGTCGCCACCAGGCGATCCATCGCCAGCATCATCGTGCTGGCCACGGCGATGGTCGGGAGCGCGAAGAGCATCATCACGCAGGTCACGAGAATCGCCCACACGAACAGCGGGATGCGGTTGAGCGACATCCCCGGCGCGCGCGTCTTGATGATCGTCGCCAGCAGCTCGACGGCGGCGACCAGCCCCGCGATCTCGCTGAATGTCACCACCTGAGCCCACACATCCACGCGTTTTCCCGGCGCGTACTGCGGACCCGAGAGCGGCACGTACGCGAACCAGCCGGTGTCCGGTCCGGTGTTGAGGAACCAGGACGAGAACAGAAGGCACCCGGCGATGAGGAACATCCAGTAGCCGAAGGCGTTGAGCCGCGGGTAGGAGATGTTCTTCGTGCCCAGCATCAACGGCACGACATAGATCGCGATCGCCAGCATCACCGGCACCGCGAACAGGAACATCATTGCCGTGCCATGCACCGTGAACGCCTGGTTGTACTGGTCCGGGCCCAGCACCTTCATCTCGGGACGGGAGAGCTGCATGCGCATCAACGCCGCGGCCACTCCGGCCAGCGCAAACCAGACGAACGCGGTGATGACGTAGCGCTTCGCGATGTCCTTGTGGTCCACGCTCGTCAGCCATCCCCAGAAGCCGGGAGGCGACGCATACGTCTCCGCCAGCTCGCCGTACTTCGCGTCCGGCACTCCCGTGCGGGTCACGGTCTGCACCGACGCGCTCACCTCGCCCTCACTTCAGTGTTTCCAGGTATGCGAGCAGCGCCTCGAGATCCGACGGCGAGAGCGGGTTCGAGGGCATGTTCGCGCCCGGCTTGATGGACTGCGGATCCAGGATCCACGCCGCCAGGTTGCCTCGACTGTTCGGCAGCGTTCCCGCCGCGATACGACGACGGCTTGCCAGGTGCGTGAGATCCGGGCCCGCATGCGATGTCGCGCGCGTGCCCGTGATAGCGTGGCAGAGGACGCACGAGCCCGCGAGGAATACTTCCTGGCCCCGTTGCGTGACCGTATCCGTGGGATGCGGCGCAGGCAGTCGATTGCGCGCCAGCCATTGCTGGAACTCCGCCGGCGGATGCGCGATCACCTCCACGCCCATCTTCGCATGCTGGTGGCCGCAGAATTCAGCGCACTGCCCGCGATACACTCCGGGCGTGTCCGCCTGGAACCAGAGGGTGTCCTTGTAGCGGGGAATGAGGTCTTTCTTGCCGCCGAGGCTGGGCACCCACAGGCTGTGGATCACGTCGTTCGACGCGAGTTCGATCAGCACCGGCTGGCCCGTTGGGACGTGGATCTCGTTCGCGTCGGTCACCCACAGCGCG
>DASPMP010000320.1:0-6350 GCA_035626995.1 Gemmatimonadaceae bacterium | reverse complement strand
CCACCTATTACTCGCGCGCGGACGGCAACTGGTCGGCCAACGCGACATGGAGCAACGTCGGTTGCGGCGGCGCCGCGGCGAGCTCCACGCCGACCGCCTCGTCCCACGTCGTGATCTGCAACGGCGATGTCGTCACGGTCGACACTTCGGCCGCGGCCTTCTCGGTCACGATGAACACGGGCGGCACGACGACCACCCTGCAGCACTCAGGGACCAATTCGCTGGTCGTCGGGGCAGGCGGCGTGACCATCAACGGCCCGACGACCAACAACCGGCCGAGGACCTGGAACATCGGAGCCGGAAGCGCCACGGTCAACGGGCCGGTGGTCCTCAACGGCGGCAGCAACAACAACCGGCTCGTAAAGATCGACCTGACGACCGGCACGCTGGACATCAACGGCGACCTCACGATGACGGCCGGCGACGACGAGCGCGTAGAAATCGAAGCGAGCGGCGCCGCGAACATCTTCCTTGCCGGCGACTTCAACTTCAACAACGGCACCTTCACTCCAGGACCATCCAGCACGTTCACCTACGATGGGCCGGGCGGATTCTCTCTCGCCCACAGCGACACGATCCAGTACCGGAATCTCGTGGTGAACAAGCCCGGCGGCACCTCCACTCAAGACGGCAGCACCTTGACGGTGCTCGGCGCCCTGGACGTCCAGGCCGGCACCCTGAACATAGGGACCGCATCGGTGTCCGTCAGCGGCGCGACCACGGTGAGCGGCACCCTCGGCATAACGTCTACCACCGGGGCTGCGACTTTCGCCGGCGATGTGACGATCCAGTCCAGTGGGACATGGAATAACACCGCGAACGAACCGGTAACCATGCGGGCTAGCCTGACCAACAACGGCACTTTCAATTCCGGCACCGGCCAGTACACGTTCACTACGGACGCGAATGCGGTCTGGGCGGGAAGCGCCGGCCTGACGTTCGGCGGCAACGTCTCCGTGCAGGCGAACCGCGCGAACAACACGGCGACGACGGTGAACGGCACCTGGATCCTCGCCTCCGGCGTCACCGTGACGAACAACGCCACTGCCACGGCGATGGGCAGTATCACCGGAGGTAATGGAGCCAGCACCTGGACCAATGCCGCGAACTCGACGCTCAATGCCGGCAATGCGCTCCTTACCACGGGAACGTTGAACGCGTCCGCCGTCGGCAACACGGTGCACTACACGGGCGCCGGGCAGACGGTGAAGACGCCCTCCGCAAGCGACTATTACCACCTCGGCTTGTCCGGCAGCGGCACCAAGGCGGCGAGCACCGCCGCGCTCACGATCCTCGGCAACCTGGACATCAGCGGCGTCACGTTCAGCGGCGGCGCGCAAGTCCACAACGTGAACGGGAACGTGAGCAACACGGGCGCGTACACGGCGACCTCCGGGCGGATCGTGCTGAGCGGCGGTTCTGCACCCCACGTGCTCGCCGGGACAGGCACGTACGAAAACCTCGAACTCAACGATGCTCAGGGGGCTACGCTGGCGGCCAGCCCGACGATCGATGCGGTGCTCACGCTGTCGAACGGGGTGATGACTACAGGGGCGCATGTCGTGATCGCCGCGGCGAACTGTCCGGGGAGCGTCTCGCGGACCAGCGGCTGGGTCGCCGGCAACGTGCGGCTGCGCACGCCAGCTGGCGGTACGCCGACCTGCGTGTTCCACGTAGGCGATGCGAGTACATATCGCCCGGTGAGCGTGACCTTCACGAACCCGACGGCCGGGAACATCGACGGCACGGTGAGCCTCAGCGCGAGCGACAGCCCGGATATCGGCTCATCGGATTTCGACGCGCAGTTTTCCGCCAACCGCTACTGGACGATCACAAACGGCGGGGTGGGCTTCGCTTCCGCCATGGCGACATTTGCGTACGGGGCGGACCTCGATCCCGGTACGGACGAAGGTTCTTTTGTGGCCGGCCGCTTCGCAGGTGGGGCATGGTCGTACTTCGCCACTGCGCCCGGAACCGGCAGTGCGACGGCGAGCGGATTTACCGGCGGGGCCGGCGGAACGCTGAACGGCGTGTTCCAGGTCGGGGAGCGCCGGCTCGACCTCTACGCGCACTGGAAGATGGACGAGTTCTCCTGGAATGGCACTGTGAACGAGGTGGCGGACGCGGAGGCGGACGGGCCCTTCCATGGGGTCGCGTCAGGCCTTGTGGGCACTAAGCCGACCACCTCTGCAGCCACCCCGGCGATGGCAGGCACGCCCGGCACCTGCCACTACGGCGTGTTCAACCGCGCGAACAAAGACTACGTCTCGGTCGGCGGCAGCTTTGCGAACCTCGCCGCAAGCGCCGGTGCTTTCACCATAGCGGCATGGATCCGCACAACGGACCGGACGCAGTCCGGCCAGCGGATCTTCGTCGACGACCAGGGCAATGCCACCCCCGGCGGGTGGGGGTTCAGCGTCGGCGATGCGGGCGCCGGAACCATCCGGTTCTTCTACCGCCAGGGCGCAACGTTCATCCTCGATACCCCGGCGGTCATCGCCAACAACACCTGGTATTACGCGGCGCTCGTCGTGTCGCTCGCCGCGGGTGCCAATGCGAGCCGGGTGAACATTTATGTGTACGACACGACCGGCACGCAGGTCGCCTCGGTGACGAACACCTTCACATGGACAGCAGGCGGCGATGGCGGGCCGGCCGCGATCGGCGGCGAGACGAACGCGTCGGGCGAGAACAGTTCCGCTTTCGGCTTCAGCGGAAACATCGACGAGGTGCGCGTCTACCGGAGCAGCCTGAATGCCGGCCAGATCAACCGCATCCGCCAGGAGGTGCGCCCCTGCGTCGTGCCGCCGGCCGTGGACCACTATGAGTTGTCGCTCGCTTCTAGCAGCATCGCGTGCCTAGCCACGACCGTTACAGTCACCGCGTGCGCGGACACAAGCACTCCTTGCACGAACAAGGTTACGACCCTGGCCGGACAAACGGCCAGCCTTGGGACCACGGCCGGTTCACTCGCCTCCGGATCGGTCGCCTTCAACGCCAGCGGCGACGCCAGCACCACGCTGAGCCATCCCGCGGTCGCGGACGGCACCGTGGTTACCGTGACACTGTCCTCCGAATCGACTGCGGCGGCGAACCCGCGCAAGTGCTGCCCGGACGGCGCGAACTGCGTTACCGCGAACAGCTGCTCGACCACTTTCAATACGGCGGGATTCATCTTCTCGGCTGCTGCGAACGGCGGAGTCCTGACAATTCCCACGCAGGTCGCCGGTATGCCGTCCGGTCAGATCCATCTTCGGGCGGTGCGGACGAATACGACGACGAAGGCTTGCGAATCGCCCCTGTCCGCGGCGGCAACTTATCCAGTGAGCTTCGGCCGGACGTGCAACAACCCCGCATCCTGCAGCGTGGGCGGCCCGTGGCTCGACGTAACGCCGTCCGGCGGGTCAGCCACCGGTGTTCCCGCAACCGTCAACATGCCATTCGATGCGGATGGCAATGCGCCCTTCGAGTTCAATTACCGCGATGTCGGGGCGATCACGCTGAACGCCAGCGCGACCGTGAACGGCGCGAACCTCACCGGCGCGTCCAACTCGTTCGTGGTGCGGCCGCACAACCTGGTCGTATCGGGAATCACCGGCAATCCGAGCGCGGCGGCCGCCACGGGTCCGGTGTTCAAGAAGGCCGGGGAGGACATCGCGCTGACCGTAACGGCGCGCAACGCGCTCAACGCGGCGACCCCCAACTTCGCAGAACCGGTCCAGCTTGCGTCCGATCTGGTCCTCCCGAGCCCGGGAAACAATCCCGCCCTCGGCAATGCCACCATAGCGGGCGGCAGTTTCTCTTCCGGCGCCGCGACGGTCAGCAACGTGACGTGGGGTGAGGTCGGTATCATTACGATCACTCCCAACGTGGCAGACTATCTCGGCACCGGCCCCGTTTCCGGCACCGCGAGCGCCAACATCGGGCGCTTTACGCCCTTCGATTTCGCGGCGGCGTGGAACGTGCCGGAGTTCGCTCCGGCTTGTGGCCCGTTCACTTACGTGGGCCAGCCCTTCAACTATGCCCCGACGAAGGCGCCGGTGCTCACGGTCACGGCCCGAAACAAGGCCGGCGGTACGACCTCGAACTACACGGGCAGCTTCTTCAAGATCACCGACGCGACGTTGACCGGGAAAACCTACAGCGCCGCGATCGGGACGCTCGACACCGCGGCAATCGTCACCACCGACCCAGACGTCACGGACAACGGGAACGGAACCGCTTCACTGGCCTTCGATTCGTCTCCCGGGATCGCATTCCAGCGCGCGGCTCCCGTCGCCATCTTCGACGCGGACATTGCACTCGAGATCAACATCGCGGACACCGACATGATCGCCTACGCGGGTAACCCGGCGCGCGTCGGGACTGCCTCGGCGGGAAACGGAATCGCCTTCACCGGCGGCAACAAGGAACTCCGGTTCGGGCGCATGCGGATGCAGAACGGATTGGCCTCATCCGGCGCGCTATCGCTTCCCATTCCGATCGAGGTGCAATACTGGAATCCGGGCGCGTCTGCGTTCGTACGCAATACGGCCGACACCTGCACGACCCTGGCTTCCGGCGATGTTTCTCTGGCGCCCAACCTCACCGGTGGTTCCACCAGCGTGCAATCGGTCGTGCTCGCCGGCGGCTCGGGGTCGATTCGGCTCGCGCCCCCGGGGGCCGGCAACAGCGGCTATGTAACCGCTACGCCGACGGTGCCTGCACACCTGCGCGGGGCGTGGACCGGGGCAACGTGGAACGAGAATCCGTCAGCGCGGGGCACCTGGGGCGTGTTCGGCAGCCAGCCCCGCAACTTCATCTACCAGCGGGAGAACTTCTAGGGATTGCCCTAGTTGGTGTCGAGGCGCTCGAGGCGATAGCCGTAGTTGTAGATGGGCACGACGCGGTACCCGGACTCCGGTCGCAGGTCGAGCTTCTTGCGGACCTGGCTGACGTGCGTATCGACCGTGCGGGTGGCGAGGTCGCCGCTGCGGCCCCAGACCGTCTCCTGCAGGTGGCCGCGGGACATCAGGCGGCCCATATTCCGGAATAGCGTCACCGTGAGGTCGAACTCCTTGGGCGTGAGCTCCACCTTCGTTCCGGCTTTTCGGACCTCGCCGCGTTGCAGGTCGATCTCGAAGGGCGGAAAGGAAAGCTGCTTCTGTTCTTCGCGCGGGTACGCACGGCGCAGGAGCGCATGCATCCGCGCCAGGAGTTCCTGGCGCCGGACCGGCTTGACCATGTAATCGTCGGCACCCTGCTCGAGGGCGAAGACGATGTCCTGCTCCGAGTCCCGCACCGTCACGAAGAGGACCGGGACGGTCTTGGAAACGTTGGCTCTCAGCCACTTCAGGACATCGGCCCCGGAGACGTCGGGCACCTGCCAGTCGAGGATGAAGAGGTCGAAACTCTCCCTTCCGGCCTGCTTCATGGTTTCCCGGCCGTCCATGTAGGCATGGACGTCATGGCCGTCGTCGCTGATCCAGCGCTTGATAAGCGCCAGCTGGTCCGGATCGTCCTCGAGTATCGCGATACGCAAGCGTCTGCCCCTTTTCCCGGCAATGATAATGCCACGCGGCCGGGCCCCCGCCGCCGCACGCGCCTCCCCGGGGTTGAATTTGTTGACTAACCGGCGGATAAGCCTCAAAATTTCGGGTTCCGCCGGAGGGGTGCCCGAGCGGCTAAAGGGGGCAGACTGTAAATCTGTTGGCCTTGCGCCTACGTTGGTTCGAATCCAACCCCCTCCACCAGCGATTCGGGCGAACTGCCGGTGCGGAAAAATTGGTTTGGTTTGGGTGAAGGACCGGCGAGTCGTGGCCGAAAGCAACCGAGGCGGGTGTAGCTCAATGGCAGAGCAGAAGCCTTCCAAGCTTACGACGAGGGTTCGATTCCCTTCACCCGCTCCACAGCATGCAGCCCCGAAACGAGTGCAAGAGATTCGGCCCATGTAGCTCAGTGGTAGAGCACTCCCTTGGTAAGGGAGAGGTCACGCGTTCAATCCGCGTCATGGGCACCAGGAGTCGTCGCTAAGCGCAACACGTCGCAAACCGCAATAAACAGGAACCTCACCACCCGTCATGGCAAAAGGCAAATTCGAGCGCACCAAACCGCACGTGAACGTTGGCACGATTGGTCACGTGGATCATGGCAAGACGACGCTGACGGCGGCGATGACGCACATTCTTTCGAAGAAGTTCGGCGGCGAGGCGAAGAACTACGACCAGATTGATGCGGCGCCGGAGGAGAAGGCGCGCGGGATCACGATCAACACGGCGCACGTGGAGTACCAGACGGACAAGCGCCACTACGCGCACGTGGACTGCCCGGGGCACGCTGACTACATCAAGAACATGATCACGGGCGCGGCG
>DASPMP010000319.1:0-12485 GCA_035626995.1 Gemmatimonadaceae bacterium | reverse complement strand
CGACAACCCGACAAGCCGACAAGCCGACACACCGACAAGCCATCTACCTATATGAGCGAATCCACTCAACAAGCCCCTCAGCCCACCACCGTCGAGGAATCCCGGCGACGCATTCGTGAGGCCCTGTTGAATGCAAAGAAGGTTGCCGTCGGCACGCATGCTGGCGAGGAAGTACGCGTCCGGATGATGCACCCTGGTGCGTGGCTGCCCGACGACGAGGCCGCGCGTCCCGTGGTGTATCTCGCGTCCATGAAGGGCGACCCGAAGATCCGCGAAATGAGTACGCGGCCCGAGGTCGCGCTGCTGATGCACGAGTCTCCCGATGGCCAGGAGCATTCGAGCTGGGAAATGGAGGTCACCGGGCGCGCCGAGATCGTCCGCAGCGCGGAGGAGCGCGAGCGGGCGAAAGGCGCGACGATGCGGACGTCGTCAATCGTGACGTACCTCGATTCCATCGGGCAGACTGACCTGCTGGCGTATGTGAAGGTGACCCCGCGGTTCATGAAGCATCGCGTATTCGGCGAGATCGTGGGTGGACGTCCCCCATCGATCCTCGACTTTGGTGAGGCGACGAGTCAGAGCGACATCGCGCTGTTGGGCGCGCGCTTCGGCGTCTGGAAGGAAACGGTGCGCTGGGCGTCGCTGACGGCGAGCGCGGCATCGGTGGCGGTTGGTGTCGCCGCGGCATTCCTCGCCACTGGCTCGGTGCACTGGGGATGGGCGGTCCTGACACTCATCGGCGCGGTGGCAATGCAGGCGTGCACGAACATCAAGAACGACCTGGACGACCAGCGCTCCGGCGCGGATGACAAGAACCGGACGCCGATTCTCGGTCTCACGGGTGGTTCACGCGTGCTGCAGCGCGGCCTCGCGACGCGGGGCGAGCTGGTGTTCGCGGTGTTCATCTACGGTCTGATCGCCACGGCGGTGGGACTGTATTTCGCGCTCGCAGGCCGGCCGGGCGTGGTGATCTTCGGTCTCATCGGTCTCGCGATCGGGTTCGTGTACACCGGTCCGCCGCTGCGGCTGGCGAACAAGGGGTTGGGAGAGATCGCCGTCGCGCTGGCGTTCGGGGTCGGCATCGTCTGCGGCGCGGCGTACGTCCAGGCCGGCTTCGTCCCGATGGCGGCGATTGCCGCATCGATTCCCGTGTCGGTGCTCGTGGCGCTGATCCTGTTCATCAATGGATTCCAGGATGCCGCGAGCGATGACGAAGTGCACAAGCGCACCGCAGTGGTGCGACTCGGATTGCGTCGCGCGAGTCGCGTGTATCCGGTGATCGCGGCCGTGGCGGCCGCGGCGCTGATTGCGTTCGTGGTCGCGGGGACGCTGCCCAAATTGTCGCTGCTGTTCCTGGCGGGCTTCCCGCTGTTCATCCGCGCGACGGGTGTGGTACGGCGGAAGTTCGATCAGCCGATGGAGCTGGTGCCCGCGAACGCGTTCACGGTTGTGGGACATCTTGCGAGCGCGCTTGCGCTGGCCGTCGGCCTCGTGTGGGCTGGGCTTGGTGGCGGGATGAACGGCGCTCTGCTCATCGTTGCCGCCGCTGGCCTGGCGGTCCTGCTCTACTACTACCGGTCCATCAGCCGGCTCGCGAGCGCATTCTACGGCGTCAGGGATGCTGTCGCGAAAACGTAGAGCTTGCCAGCTTATCGGCTTGTCGGCTTGTCGGCTTGTCGGCTTGTCGGCTTGTCGGCTTGTCGGATGATGTAGCTGCCGAATAACGCTGAAAGGGCAGGAAGCAACAGGAAGGGGCAGGTAGATGATTGGTTGAAAAACCAGGTTCATCTCCTGCCCCTTCTTGCTTCTCCGTGTTCCTTCTGCGTTCCTCGGCAGCTACAGAGTCGGTTGCTGCCATCGCCACGGTGCCGCGGATAGAGCGCGAGTGCGAAGCCAGGCGTATGTGCTGCTGGCGGGTGCGGCGTTTCCTGGCGCAGGTGCTGACAGGATCAGTGCTGGCTGGGGTGTGTGGGGCCGCGGGTCTCCCGAGCGCGAGCCCATGGCAAAACTGGCATGTGGGCTTCATGCCAGTTTTGGCCAGGGTGCGCGAGCGGAGACCCGCGGCCCCACACACCCAGCCAGGGCTAATGCAGTGAGCGGAGGAGCCAGAGGTCAAACGGTCGCAGGAACCGCGCTCCCCTTCTCCAGCGCCAGCCCGCCGGTGCCGTCGGGACGCACGACAACCGTATCGCCGTCCACGAACCGACCCTCGAGCACGGCGAGCGCCAGTGGATTCTGGATCAGCCGCTGGATGGTCCGCTTCAGCGGACGCGCGCCGAACGCGGGATCGTACCCCTCCTCCGCGATCAGCTTCTCCGCTTCGGGAGTGATATCGAGCGTGATCTTCCGTTCCGCCAGCAGCTTCCGCAGCCGACCGAGCTGGATGTCCACGATCGTCGTGATCTGCTCAAGTCCCAGCGGCCGGAAGATGATGATGTCGTCCACCCGATTGAGGAACTCGGGCTTGAAGGTCTGCCGCAGCTGCGCGGTGACCTGCGTCTCCACGAGCGCCCAGTCGCCGCCGGCGTGCTCCAGGATGAAGTGGCTGCCGACGTTCGACGTCATGATGATCACGGTATTCCGGAAATCCACCGTGCGTCCCTGTGAGTCGGTGAGCCGGCCGTCGTCGAGGATCTGCAGCAGCAGGTTGAAGACATCGGGATGCGCCTTCTCGATCTCGTCGAAGAGGATGACCGCATACGGCCGGCGACGTACGGTCTCGGTGAGCTGCCCGCCTTCCTCATAGCCGACGTACCCCGGCGGGGCGCCGATGAGACGCGCGACGGCATGCTTCTCCATGTACTCCGACATGTCGATGCGCACCATCGCGTGCTCGTCGTCGAACAGGAACTCGGCGAGCGCGCGCGCCGTCTCGGTCTTCCCGACGCCCGTTGGCCCGAGGAAGATGAACGAGCCGATGGGCCGGTTGGGATCCTGGAGCCCTGCACGCGACCGTCGCACGGCGTTGGCGACCGCCTCCACCGCTTCCGTCTGTCCGATGACTCGCTTCGCCAGCTCCTGATCAAGTTTAGTAAGACGCTCGCGCTCGCTCTCCAGCATGCGCGTCACGGGAATGCCCGTCCACCGCGCCACGATCTCCGCGATGTCCTCCGCGGTGACTTCCTCCTTGAGGAACCGGGCGCGGGTCCCTTCCCCAGCCACATTCTTCTCCGCATCCACCAGCTTCTGTTGCAGCTCCGGAATCCGGCCGTAGGAAATCTCCGCGGCCTTCTGGAGATCGCCTCGGCGGGTGGCCTGCTCGGCCTCGATCTTCGCCTGCTCGAGCGCCTGCCGCACTGTCGCGACGGACCCCAGCGAGGCCTTCTCCTGCTGCCACTGCGCCTTCATGCCGGACGACTTTTCCTTCAGCTCAGCCAACTCCCGCTCGATGGCATTACGCCGCTCGACTGCCGACTTGTCCTTCTCCTTCTGCAGCGCCGTTCGCTCGATTTCCAGCTGCATGATCCGGCGCTCCACCTCGTCGATCTCCTGGGGCATGGAGTCGATCTCGATGCGCAGCCGCGACGCGGCCTCGTCAAGCAAGTCGATGGCCTTGTCGGGGAGGAAGCGGTCGCCGATGTACCGGTGCGAGAGCGTGGCCGCCGCGATCGCCGCGTCGTCCGTGATGCGCACGCCGTGGTGCGCTTCATAGCGTTCTTTCAGGCCGCGCAGGATCGCGATCGTCGCCTCGACAGTCGGCTCCCCCACGTACACCGGCTGGAAGCGGCGCTCGAGCGCTGGATCCTTCTCGACATGCTGGCGGTACTCGTCCAGGGTCGTGGCCCCGACGACGCGCAGCTCGCCGCGCGCGAGCATCGGCTTCAGCATGTTGCCGGCGTCCATCGAGCCCTCGGCCTTCCCCGCGCCGACGATCGTGTGCATCTCGTCGATGAACATCACGACGCGCCCCTCGGACTCGGTGACCTCCTTCAGGACGGCCTTGAGCCGCTCCTCGAACTCGCCGCGGAACTTCGCGCCCGCGATCAGCGCGCCGAGGTCGAGCGCGACGACGCGCTTGTTCTTGAGCCCCTCGGGGACGTCGCCGTTCACGATGCGCTGGGCCAGCCCTTCGACGATGGCCGTCTTGCCCACACCGGGCTCGCCGATGACCACGGGATTGTTCTTCGTGCGGCGTGACAGGACCTGGATGATGCGCCGGATCTCCTCGTCGCGGCCGATAACGGGATCCAGCTTCCCCTTCTGCGCCATCTCGGTAAGGTCGCGCGTGTAGCGCTGGAGCGCCTGGTACTGGTTCTCCGGATTCTGGTCGGTGACGCGATGACTGCCGCGCACCGCCTCGAGCGCCTCCTTCAGGTCGTCGGCACCGACGTTCGCCTCGCTGAGAATCGTGCGGCTCTCGGTGTTCTTCGTGTCCGCCAACGCGAGCAGCAGGTGCTCGGTGGAGATGAACTGGTCGCCGAGGGTCTTCGCCTCCGCCTCTGCCTTGTCGAAGACCTGATTGAGCTCGCGTGAGACGGACGGCGAGGCATCGCTCTGCTTGGCGTAGCGGTCGATCTCGCGCTTCACGCGGTCGCGGATGGACGCAACGTTTGCCCCCGCCTTCTGCAGGATGGGGACGACGATGCTCTCGTCCTGCTCGAGCAGCGCCGACAGCAGGTGCAGGTCGTACACCTGCGGATTGCCCGTGCGGCGCGCGAGCGTGATCGCGTCGTTGAACGCTTCGCCGGCTTTGACGGTCAGACGATCAGGATTGATCATATTTCACTCGGCTCTCGGCTCTCGGCCCTCGGCTACCATCAATGCCTCGGCTCTCGGCCTCGGCCCTCGGCTTACCATGCAAAACCTATAGCGTCCCGAAGCTGCCATCCCGACAGGTTATGGCGCGTTCGACGTGGTGCGTGATGCGTGGTAGGTAGTGCGTTTGTCAGTCGTTCACTGTCAACTTGGCCTGCCCCGCCAGACGCGGCCGTTTCCCTGCCTCGCGGTGTAGCCGCGCTTGTCGCAGAACTCGAGAAATGGAATGAGGAATTTTCGCGAGAACCCCAGCACCTCGCGCAAGTCGGTCGGCGCCACCTCGCCATGTCCCGCCATCCTTGCCTCGAGTCGTTCGAGCAGTGAATGCACTGCCTCAGGCGAATAGTACCGGCCATCCTCAACCTGAATGATGCGCTTCTGGCGCTCGAGATGCTTGAGCAGAGTGAACGTCTGCGCACCAAACCTGGCTTCCAGCTCGGCCACCGACGGCGGTTCGTGCCCCGCCTGCGCGATCGCAGCGAAGATGTCCTCGGTCTGTCGCGTCTGCTGGTCGTTCAGCTCCGGACCGAAGCCCGCCGCGCGCAGCTCGGCGCCGACTGCAGTCAGCGTTTTCGCCATGACGAGCTGGTTGACGAGGCGATCGAACAGCGCCTGATCGATGCCCAGCCGGGAGCGGATCTCGGGACGCGAAGCGCCCGGATCGAGGGGACGCTGAGCATGATGTGCCTTCACCAGCTCCAGCAGCTTCGCACGCGCGGAATCGAGGGCGGCGTCGGTGTACAGCCGCTCGCCGACCCTGGTGAGCTTCCCGGCCCGCTTCACTGCGGCTGGGATGTCGTCGATCGGCAGGCCGAGCCGGATAGCGAGAGACGATTCCGCCACGCCACGGAGGCCGGCTTCGTCGGCGAAGATCATGAGTCGTTGCTCGGGCGACGTGCCGAGGGTGGCGAAGGGACGCGCGCGCCGCGGCGCGTTCGGGTCGGTGATCACGCCACCACCGATGGTCGCGAGTGGCGATGCGGAGCGGAGGACAAAACGGTCTCCCGCGCGCGCCATCACTGGCTCATCCAGCGCGATGCGCACGGCGCGTGTCGTCCCGGCGGCAACCGGTGATCCGGTCGCGACCACGCGCGCGCCAACGTCCGCCGTACCCAGGTGAAATCGCACGCGTGTGCGAGGGCGCAGTTCCGGCGACTCTGCGAGCGTGGTGAGGTCGGCGCGCACGATGAGTGTTGCGTCCCATGGCACATGCGCAACCAGCACCGCGCCCCGCGAGAGCTGCTGGGTTTCGATGCCGGCTACTGCGACGGCGGCGCGTGTTCCCGGCACGACTTTCTCTACTGAGGCGCCGTGGCTCTGGAGTCCGCGCAGTCGCACCGTGGTACCGAGGGGCATGATCCGCGCGCTGTCGATGAGTGCCAGCTCGCCGGACCAGGCAGTGCCAGTGACGACCGTCCCCGTTCCCTTCACCGAGAACACCCGGTCGATGGGAAGCCGGAACACGTCGCGCCGGACAGTACGCGCGAACTGCGCGGTGTGCGTCGCAATCGCGGAACGGAGCTCGTCGACGCCGGAGCTGCGGACGACTGACGTGGGGATGACCGTGGCGCCGGCGTAGCGCGTCGTCTTGAGCAGTGTGCGGATGTCGTCGGCGACGAGCGCCAGCCAGTCCGGTTCGACAAGATCGGACTTTGTGAGCGCGACGATCAGCGCGGGCACCTGGAGGAGCTCCAGGATCGCGAGATGCTCGCGCGTCTGCGGCATCGGTCCTTCGTCGGCCGCGATGACGAGCAGCGCGAGATCGATTCCACTGGCGCCGGCAAGCATGGTGCGGACGAACGCCTCGTGCCCCGGCACATCCACGACTCCGAGCTGCTGGCCATTCGGCAGCGTCAGCGGTGCAAAGCCAAGGTCGATTGTGATGCCGCGGCGCTTCTCTTCCGGGAGGCGATCGGTGTCGACGCCGGTGAGTGCGCGCACGAGCGCCGTCTTGCCGTGGTCAATGTGGCCAGCCGTTCCGACAATCATGCCGCAGACCAACCCGCGCGCTCCCACATGTCGAATGCGCGGAGCGACCGGCCGTCGTGCAGGTGATAGCCCAGGAATTCGCGGAGGAGACGCTGGTGCGCGGCGAGGACGGCGTCGTCGAGAACGGCCTCGGCTCTCGGCTCTCGGCTCTCTGCGAGAACGGCCTCGGCGTTCAGCCTCGGCCTCGGCTGCCTGGGATCGTTGGAACCGAGACTCGCCCCCTGCATCCATCCTGCGATGGTCGCGCGCGCCGCGGCAGGCAATCGTCGTCCCCCGCTGCTCAACGCAGCGCAGCGTGCGCACAGGATTCCGCCGGCCGAGTGTACGAAAAGCGCGGGTTCGTCACTCGCGAGGGCGCTGTCGCATTCGGCGCAGGCGTCCATGGCGGGGGTGAAGCCGAGCGACGCGACGATCTGCCACACCCCCGCGAGGGTCGCCTCGCGGGCCGCAGCGCCGCTGCGAATGCTCAGGGTGTCGAGCGCGTGCGCAACGGCGTCGAAGAGCTCGACATCGGCTCCTTCCCGTCCGAATGCCAGGACGATTTCCGCGATCGTCTCTGCACCCGTGAAGCGCTCGAGGTCTTCCGCGAGCGCCGTCCGCGTAATGACGTCCTCGAACGCGCTCAGGGTGTCGAGGTCGCGGCCAGGGCGAGTGTGCAGGTGAGCGGTCCCCTGGGCGAAGAGGTCGAGGCCACTTCCGAACCGGCGGCGCGACTTGCGTGCGCCCTTCGCGAGCGCCGAACGCATGCCGCCGTCGCTGGTGACCAGACGTACGATGCGGGAGGATTCGAGGTAGTCGAAGGCGTGCAGGACGATCGCCTCGGTCACCAGCAGGGCCATGCCATAAACATAGGCTTACGGCCAAGAGCTTACTGCCAAGAGCTTACTACCAAGCGCTGACTGCCAAGAGCTTACTGCCAACTGCTTACGGCCAAGTGCTGACTGCCAAGTGCTGACTGCCAAGTGCCGACTTCCAAGTGCTAACTGCCAAGGGCTTACTGCCAACGGCTTGCTGCCAAACGCGTACGCCAACCGTCAGCTCTTGGCCCTCAGCTCTTGGCTGTCAGCACTTGGCCCTTAGCACTTGGTCCTTAGCACTTGGCAGGCAGCTCTTGGTCGTAAGCTCTTGGCCGCTAAAACACTGTTCTGGCACCAAGCATGATCGTACGTCTCGGCGTGCGAAAGTTGAACACATTCTCGTAGTGCACGTTCGTGAGATTCTCGATGCGTAGCTGCAGTGTCGTGGGCGTGGAGAGCGCATACTGCGCCGAGAAGTCGACGCGCTCGTACGACGGCAGCGCTACAGGCTCGGCCGGGAATGAGCGGAAGTCCTTGTCTTGCCGCACTCCCATCGCGAGGAGTCGCACGGTCGCAGTGAGTGGACCCGCGCCGCGCCAGGACAAGTCGGCGCTCAAGTTTCGTTCAGGGCGACGGATCAGCGACTCCCCACGACGATACAGTCCGGCGCTGGTGGCGTCGTAGCCAGGCTCGACGACTTCCGTCTTCAGGAACGTCGCGCCGACGCCTGCCGCGAATGCACCGTACAGGTGCGCGCGCGCCTCGACTTCGACGCCTCTCGCAGTTGCTGCTGCGACGTTGCAATAGCTGAAGCCACACGCAGTGGCGGTGGGCTCATAGTCGATCATGTTCGTGAAGCGCTGGTCGAAGTACGCAAGAGAGACGCTCGCGTCGCGTGGCAATTCCTGCTCGATCCCCGCGTCCCAGCTGGTGGCACGCTCGGGCCGCAGTTCCGGATTGCCGGACACAAATCCGGTGGAGTAGTTCTCGAAGAAGCTTGGTTCGCGAAACGCCGAACCGAAGGTCGCACGCACGCGCGTAGCCGGCGCGGGTCGCCAGGAGAATCCTCCTCGACCGGTCCCGAAGGTGCCGAACTGCTCGTTCCGGTCGACGCGTCCGCCGAGCGTGAGCGTGGCCTGCGGCGTGGGCGCCATGACGATCTCGGAATATCCCGACCAGTTCCGGCGAGCGGCACGGAACACGGAATTGAAAGGCCCGAATGAAGACTGGGATTGTGACTGGGAGCGCTGATCCTGCTGTTCCATTCCGAATCCAATGGTCACGCCGGCGGCGGCCGTCGCGGGGGACGGCAGCAAGTGCAGCCGCAGCTCGGCGCTCCGTCGCCGGGTCTTGTCCTGCGACACGAACGAGGTTGGCGACGCCGCACCCGGATCCATCTGGTCGTCGGTCCCGCCGTCATTCATGGCAACGTTGACAGCGAGGACGCCCCGCATGGTCTCCGTCAGACGTTGCTCGACTTCGCCGCCGATCACCATGCGATCCTCAGTCCGGTACGCATTGGTGTCGACGATGGCGCCGCCGCTGTTCGTCGGATACTGATACGAGTAGTCGTTGTACCGTAGCGCCAGGCGAATGTCGGTGGCGGATCCTGGAACGAGATTCAGCCGCGTGCTCAGCACGTTGTTCTGGTAGCGATTGTTGAAGTCGTACAGCCCGGAGCTCTGGTGACGTGCGAGCGCGACGGAGTACGCACCCTGCCCAAGGTCGCCGAGCGCGGTGACCGTCGCGTCGAGGGTCATGAGGTGCGTGGCCTCACTGCCGGCGCTGACTGTACGCGCAGCACCGCCGGTCCGCAGGTCGACTTCGGTGCGAGAGGGACCGCGTCCACGCCGGGTGAAGATCTGCACCACACCCGTCACTGCGTCCGCCCCATGCACGACGCTCGCGGGGCCGCGAACGATCTCGATGCGCTCGACATTGTCCGTCGTGAGCGACGCGAAGTCGAAGGTGCCACCGGCTTCGTTCGCCGGCACGCCGTCGATGAGCACCTTCACATATTTGCTCTCGCCGCCACGCAGGAACAGCGCCGTCGTCGCACCCTGGGAGCCGGCCTGGGCGACGTAGGCACTGCTCACCTCCCGCAATGCCTCGCTCACGGACGCGATGCCGCGCGAACGAAGGTCGTCGCCGGAGATGATGGTTGTGGCGACAGGCAATGCGCCCCGCGAGAGCGGCAGGCGTGTTGCGCTGACGACGACCGTGTCGATCCGAACGGTATCGGGGGCCTGCTGGGCGAAGATCGGCGTCGCGATGCAGGCAGACAGGAACAGTGAGCGAATGAGCATGGATGTCATGGTGAATGGACGCCGCCGGAGCGGCGCAACGGGACGAGTGCGGGCGCGCCAACTGCCGGATCGCGCGTGACGACGACAGGCCACCGATAGACGCGCTCGAGGACTTCGGCGCGCATCACGTCATCCACCGAGCCCGCGGCGGCGACCTGGCCCTTGTCCAGCAGGATGAGCCGGTCCGCGAACCGGGCGACGAGGTTGAGCTGATGACTGACCAGCAGCACTGCGCGCTGGGCGCGCGCGAGCCGGCCGAGCAGCTCGAAGACGAGCATCTCGTGGGAGACGTCCAGGAAGGTGGTCGGCTCATCCGCGACGAACGACGTCCCGCCCTGGGCGAGAGCGCGCGCGAACCGCACGCGCTGCCATTCGCCACCGGACAGCTGGTCCACCGTGCGACCGGCAAGCGATTCCACTTCCGCCTGTTCGAGCGCGGCGGCGATCGCCGCGCGATCGTCCCCAGTGTCACTGCCCCACGCGCCGCGATGCGGCAGTCGCCCGAGGGCGACGTACTCGCGCACCTCGATGGGAAACGCGGCTTCCTCGCGCTGGGTGACGACGGCGACGCGACGGGCGATTTCATCTCGCGGGAGCGTGCGGATGTCGTCCCCATCGACGGAGACACCCCCTGACCACACGGGCACCCGCCCAAGCAATGCTCGCAGCAACGTGCTCTTCCCGCTCCCGTTGGGTCCGACCACCGCGGTCACCTGCCCGCGCGGCGCGGTGAGGCTGATCCCCGACAGCGCTTCCTGCGCCCGGGTCGAGTAGCGGGCGCGCAGGGCGTCGACGGCTATCACGTCAGCCTCCGTAGCGTGATGAGAAAGAACGGAACGCCAAGCACCGCCGTCACAGCGCCCAGTGGAAGGTCGGAGGGAGGCAGCGCATTGCGCGCGACGAGATCCGCGAGCACCACCAACCCTGCGCCGGCGAGCCCGCTGGCGAGGAGCAGCGTACGATGCGAATGCGCTCCGAGGCGCCGAGCGATGTGAGGCACCACCAGTCCCACGAATCCCACGAGCCCTGCCGCCGCGACTGTCGCTGCCGCCACCAAGGAGGCGCCGAGATAGATGCGTCGCGCCGCGCGGTCTACGTCCACGCCAAGGCCGGCCGCGGAGTCCTCGCCGAGCGCCAGTGCGTCGAGGGTGCGTCCGTTTGCGATGAGGAACGCGCCACCCGCCGCGACATACAGCGCGAGCCAGCCACTCTGCGTCCATGTCGCGTTGGCGACGGAACCCATCATCCACCACAGCGCGCCGCGGACGGTGCTGGCGTCCGCGCCGGCGAGGAGGATCATGATGGCCGCGTTGGCGAATGCGCCCACAACCACACCCGCCATGACGAGGATGCGTGCGTCCCCACGCCCGTGTGTCGCGTGTGCCACTGACAGGGCGATGACCACCGCGGCAAGCGCGCCCCCGAATGCCGCGATCGGCACGAGGGCTGCTGCGACGCCGACGGTCACCGCGGTCACGGCTCCAACAGCCGCGCCGCCGGACACGCCGAGCAGGTAGGGTTCCGCGAGTGGATTGCGGAGCACTCCCTGGAGCGCGGTGCCGCTCATTCCCAGCCCCGCGCCGACGAGCGCTGCGAGCACCACGCGGGGAAAGCGCAGTTCGCGCACGACGAAGACCGATGTCTCGTCTCCCCGCCCGGCGAGGGCGCGACCGACGTCAATGAAGCCGACGTCGATGGTACCGATCGCAAGCGCGGCGATGGCCGCGAGCACCAGCGCGAAACCCAGTGTGAGCCAGCGGGTCAGCGTCATCGTGGACGCAGCGGAGGTCGACGGGCACTGTCCGACCGGTGCGCGAGCTCTGGATGGAGCAGTCTCGCGAGAGACACCGCGCCTTCGCCGAGCCTCGTGGCCGGTCGCAACACGAGTGACGTGTCCATGAACAGCACCCTGCCGTTACGGACGGCGGGAACGCCGCGCCACTTCGCCGAGTTGCGCAGCGTCAGCCCATGTTCGGGTCCGGCGAGAACCGCGTCGGGATTGCGGCGCACGATGTCCTCGAAGGTCACGGGCGGCGACGGGTGCGGCACCGAGTCGTAGATGTTGCGGCCGCCGGCGATGTGGACGAGCTGGCTCATGAAGCTCGCGCCGCCAATGACGAGCAGCGGATCCTGATACACGGGGATCACGACGGACACGCGCCGCAGCGACGCGGTCAGCGTTCGAACGCTGTCGAGGGTGCGCATGACGCTGTCCGCCACCACGTTGCCGATGGCAGGATCGCCGATGAGCTGCCCGATGAGACGCGTGGTGTGATCGAACTGCTCGATGCTGTCCACCTTGAAGGCGGCGGTCATGATCCCCGCCGCGCGCAAACGCTGGGCGGCGGAGCGGTTGTCCTGCGAGGCATAGAGGAAGACGATGTCGGGACGCGTCGCGAGCACGGCTTCGATGTTGGGTCGAAGGCCTGGCCCGAGATCGGGAATCATCAGGGCGGCGGACGGCCACTTGTCGTACTCGCCGCGTCCAACCATGCGATTGCCTGCGCCGAGCGCGAAGAGGATCTCGGTAGTTGCCGGCGTGAGTGAAACGATGCGTTCGACGCGCGCGGGCGGTCGGACGGTGTCGCCGAAGTGATCGACGGCCAATGGCTCCCGGCGCTCGGCTGACGGCTCTCGT